>NZ_DKSP01000096.1:29876-42658 GCF_002472745.1 Sphingobacterium sp. UBA7253
CAACTTGATCGTCCAAAAAGCGGTTATCGTTCCGATTTTGACAAGAAGGATGAATTTGCCACTTCTGGCTATTACCGTGTCATGCTAAAAGATTATAATATACTTGCTGAGCTTACGGCAACGAAGCGTGTCGGTTTTCACCGCTATACTTTTCCAAAAACGGAAGAAGCCAACCTTATTTTCGATATTGGCCATGTGATGGGGGAAAGTGGACCGGTCGTTGATGCCGAAGTAAATTATGACAAACAGCACGTCTGGGGATATGTGGTTACCAATCCTGTCTATGTACAAAAATATCAGCAGGGGGCTACGGTCAAAATGTTTTTCTTTGCGGAGATCAACAAACAACCGAAGTCTTTTGGGACATTTAGAGATTCTATAACTTTTGACCAACATACGCGCATAAAAGGAAAAGGAGCTGGAGTATATCTGAAGTTTGGCACTGAAGCAGGCGAATCAATAGACATCAAGACGGGTTTATCTTATACTTCTGTAGAAAACGCACAACTGAATTTGCTTAAAGAGGCGAAGGATATGTCGTTTGATGCTGCAAAGAATAATGCCTTGCAAACCTGGAATAGTGAACTGGGAAGAATTTTGGTGGAAGGGGGCAAAGCGGACGACCGCATTAAATTTTATACGGGATTGTATCATGCTTTACTTGGCCGTGGGCTTGCAAGCGATGTAAATGGTGCATATCCCAAAAATGACGGCTCGGTAGGGCAGATTGCCCTAAATAAGCAAGGGCAACCGATTCATCATCATTATAATACCGATGCTATCTGGGGCGCATTTTGGAATTTGACACAGTTGTGGTCTATTGCGTATCCAGACTATTACAACGACTGGATTCAGAGTCAATTGTTGGTCTATCGCGATGCAGGTTGGTTAGGAGACGGTATTGCCAACAGTAAATACGTTTCGGGTGTAGGAACTAATTTTACGGGTTTGGCAATCGCAGCGGCCTACAATGTCGGTATTCGTGACTATGATATGAATCTTGCTTATGATGCGGTACGCAAAAATGAATTGGAAGCGAAGGACCGTCTGCCTGGAGCAGGAAAGTTAGATGTGGGAGTTTTCGTCCGCAAAGGCTACTCACCGTATATAAAAGATGATCATGGCAGTCCCGAATTAATGACCAATGGATCTCCTTTTGGCGCTTCGCATACCTTGGAATATGCTTTTTCCGCTGGAGCGGCTGCGCAATTTGCAAAATCATTGGGGCGTCAAAAAGACTATGTTAAATTTCAGGAATTATCCGATGGATGGCGCAATCTGTACGATACCACGACGAAGTTTATGCGGCCAAAGGATAGTACTGGACGATTCATTTCAAACTTTAACCCTTATGAACCATGGCGTGGATTTCAGGAAGGAAATGCATGGCAGTATACGTTCTATGTTCCGCATGTCCCACAAGAATTGGTTAAACTCGTTGGAAAGGATCTGTTCAATCAGCGGTTGGATAGTATCTTTACGGTGTCGCAGAAGAATGTGTTTGGAGGTGGTACACAAATTGACGCCTTCGCAGGGATTGAAAGTCTTTATAATCACGGTAATCAACCGAACCTGCATATCTCTTGGCTGTTCTATTTTTCTGGTAGACCTGATCTGAGTCAAAAATGGGTACGGGCAATTTGCAATGAGTTTTATGGTAACGATGCGATACATGGCTATGGCTACGGACAAGACGAAGACCAAGGACAGCTTGGAGCATGGTATGTCTTGTCGAGTATCGGCCTATTCGATGTCCGAAGTCTCACCACCGAGAAGCCCGCACTTCAGATAGGCGCGCCACTTTTCGATCGGGTAACGATACAATTGCCGAAGAAATTAAGAAAAAATAAATTTATCATTCAGGTGAAGAAAGAGCAACCCAATAGTTCTATTGTTGATCAAGTTCGGTTGAATAATCGCCTGTGGAAAGGTTGGCAACTTCCTTTTGAACGTTTGGTGGAAGGTGGGATTTTAGATCTCAAGTTGAAAGGTGACTAAATATAAGATAAAAAAATAGCCCCATTCAGGGCTATTTTCAAGGTAGGTTGGTTTGTTGATTGCCTACGCGATTTCAGCAATAAAATTGCCCTCTTGATCCAAATCAGCTTTATGGGCTGCGATTTGTTGAAGATTAATATGACCGATGACATATTTGAAATCTGGTGCGTAATATCGTTCTGTGATTTCACTGAAATTTAACTTTTCAATCAGTGTATCATCTGTATATCTCAAATAAACCTTAATTAAATAATCTTGGCTATAATTTAATGTGCTGGATTCTAAATGTTTTTTATACTCATAGCGGTATCCATAGCGAAGAGCCGCGATATCCGATAGCACAGCAGAACCTGTTGGGTGGCCACCTGCTCCTTTACCATAGAAAAATTGTTCGTCTGCAAAGGCCGCTTTCACCAATACTCCATTGTTCTCATTTTCTACATTATAGAGCATGCTGTCTTTGCCTACTAGGCGTGGTAATACATAAAGTACAACTTTGTCGCCGTCGATCTCTTTTGCCGTCGGTATCAATTTGATCTTGAGGTTCTTTTCTTTCGCAAAACGAATATCTTGCTGTCCCAATTTATCAATACCAATATTGAACACATCTTCTGGTTTGACATAGATACCGTACGCATGCGAAGCAACAATACATACCTTAAATTTGGGGTCAAATCCACCTACATCCAGCGTTGGATCTGTTTCTGCAAAACCAAGTTCTTGTGCTTTCTTTAAAGCATCTGTATATTGCTGATTTTCGTTGAAAACTTTAGATAAAATGTAGTTGGAAGATCCATTAAAAATACCGCTGACAGAATGCAGTAATTCATTGTCATAGTATTCTTCTAAATTCCGTATAATGGGAATACTTCCGCAAACGGCACCTTCATATAATAAACTGGTCCCGTATTCATGTTGGATATCAACCAGCTCTTCCAAATGGCTGGCAATCATTTTTTTATTGGCAGATACCACATTTTTCCCCGATTTCAAAGCACGAACAGTTAGTTGGTATGCTGCTTCGGCATCATCGATTAGTTCGACAACAGTATTAATTTCTGGATCACCTAAAATTGTTTCGGCATCGGTAGAAAATAAATCTGCTGGTAGCGAGCGTTTTTTATCTCCGTTTTTAATGACAAATTTCTTGATCTCCAGATTAAGATCTTTGGTTTTGATGATATCGTAAAGACCTTGGCCTACGACACCAAACCCAAACATCCCTATTGTTAATTTATTACTCATATCTCTTCTTAAATTCTCTTATATATTATTTACTCTCTTATACTAATTCGTTTATGTATTCTTTTTGTTCCCGCAGAAAGCTGCTAATGATTTTTGTGAGTTTTTTTGTTTCGATCAAAAAGCCATCGTGGCCATAGGTCGATTCAATCTCTTGATAATGGGCATTGGGAACATGTTGCGCGATGAATTGTTGCTCTTGTGGCGGAAACAACAAATCTGTATTAACGCTCAGGACTAAAGTTGGACAATCAATGCTCGCCAAAGCAGATTCAATAGATCGTCTTCCCCGACCTAAATTGTGACTGTCCATTGCTTTGGTCAGGAAATAATAGCTGTACGCATTATAGCATTTCACCAATTTTTCACCCTGATAGTTCTGATAGGAGGATGCTTTATAATGATCGAGTTTTTCGTTATCATCTTCCTTTTGCGTGTTGGCATACGTTGTATAGTTGCGGTAAGACAACAGTGCCATAGCGCGTGCAACTTTCAATCCTTTAGCTCCACCATCAGGGTGATTGGCGTAAAAGGTTCGATCAGTTGTAATGGCCAGACGTTGACTTTCATTGAATGCAATACCCCATGGTGAGTGGACGGCATTTGTTCCAACCACGATGAGATGGTTGATGGCTATACTGTGCGATACGGCCCATTCCAATGCTTGTTGACCGCCTAATGACCCCCCGATAAGGATCTCTATTTGTTTGATTTCCAGGTGGTCCGCAAGGACTTGATGTGCGTGAACCAAATCCCTCACTGTGAATTCGGGGAAAGATAGGTAATAGGGTTGTCCGGTTGCTGGGTTTACAGATAGCGGATTACTGCTATTATATGCTGATCCTATGACATTGGCACAAATAATATAATAATCGTTTGCATCAAACAACTCACCTGTTCCAAAAAGACCGGACCACCAATCCAGCACATCTGCATTGGCCGTTAATGCATGGCAAACCCAGATCACATTGCTGCGATCTGCGTTGGGTTTGCCAAATGTTTCATAACTGATTTGTAAATCAGTAAGCTCTCTTCCATTTTCAAATACAAAAGGCTCCGGGTGCAGATATATATGCTTACTCATTTCACGTTTAAGTTTTAAGCCGAAAAAATCTGATTATTTAATTTTATCAAAAGCTTGTTGTAAATCAACTTTGATATCATCAATATGCTCTATTCCTACAGAAAGACGTAATAAGCCTTTGAAGACTCCGGCATTGGCTTGATCTTCATCACTCAATTGTTGATGGGTTGTAGCTGCTGGATGAATAATCAATGACTTCGTATCACCAACATTGGCTAAATGACTGATCAATTCTAAGCTGTCGATAAAGCTATTGGCCTTTTGCGCTGCGTCACCTTTAAGCTGGAAAGAAAGTACCGCGCCATAGCCATTTTTAAGGTATTTTTGTGCGTTAGCGAAGCTCGGAGAGCTTTTTAATCCCGGATAGTTTACTTTTTCTACCTGTGGATGCGCCTCAAGCCATTTTGCGACCTCTAAAGTGTTGTCTACATGGCGTTGCACCCGCAAAGACAAGGTTTCAAGTCCTTGTAATAATAAAAATGAATTGAAAGGGGAGAGTGCTGGTCCGAAATCCCGGAGCCCTTCCACACGCGCCCGAATGGCAAATTGAATATTTCCGAATGGTCCGCTTTCACCGAAAACTTCGGAAAATACTAAACCATGATAGCCTTCAGATGGTTCGGAAAATTGCGGGTATTTTCCATTGCCCCAATTGTAGTTTCCGCCGTCGACGATGACACCGCCAATGCTTGTGCCATGTCCACCGATCCATTTAGTTGCCGATTCAACAACCACATTTGCACCATACTCCAGAGGTTTAAATAAATAACCTCCGGCTCCAAAAGTATTGTCGACGATTAATGGTAAGTCATATTTTTTTGCTACGGCAGCAATTTTTTCAAAGTCGGGAATATTGAAACTTGGGTTTCCGATTGTTTCAACATAGATTGCTTTTGTTTTATCATCAATGAGCGCTTCAATTTTATCGGCTTCGGCGTCTGTTGCAAAACGAGCTTCGATGCCTAGGCGCTTAAAAGAAACTTTAAACTGGTTGAATGTACCGCCGTATAAGTTGGATCCCGCAACAAAATTGTCACCACTTTCCAAAATATTATTTAAAGCTATAAACTGTGCCGCCTGGCCGGATGCAACAGCAACAGCTGCAACTCCACCTTCCAGTGCCGCAATACGTTGTTCGAAAACATCCGTAGTAGGGTTCATAATCCGTGTATAAATATTACCGAACTGCTTTAATGCAAATAAGTTTGCGCCGTGTTCGGCATTTTCAAATACAAAAGATGTTGTTTGATATATAGGAACTGCTCTAGATCCCGTAGTAGGGTCAGCGACTTGGCCAGCGTGAACCTGAAGAGTTTCGAATTTTAAATTTTTGTTTGAAGACATAATATATCAGATTTTAAGGGTTCAAAAAGAAATTGCAAAGTAAAAAGAGAAGCATACACACCTCCTTGAAGGGTCTGTTAAATCTTTATCCAAGAAAACGGAAATGATTTTTAACAAGCATGGAAGTGCATATGCATACGCATTCGCATTCGCATCGATACAATTGTACGATGGGTTACACTTTCGCTTATCGTGCGGTTCACTTGTGTTGAACCTGAATTTTTAATGGACTTCAGTAATTTAATAATCATTGTCTTATGTCATTTATATGCTCCAAAACGATATTGTTTTGGACAGGAATTGGCACCTTTTCAAACAAATTGAAGGTTGCCAGTGGGTCATTGAGCCAGTCTCTCGCCACTTCTTTATAAATCAAGACCTACTGATTAAGGGAGGTGTTGATTAGAAATCTTCTTTCGAAGACGATACAAATATAAACTCTTTTTTTATTAAAGCAAAAGAAAAGCTGTTTTTTAGTTAAAGGAATTTTGAATAACATACGGATCGGATCGCATATTGTTCGATGAAACTTGATAAGTAACTGTCAATCGGGTATTATGATTTCTTTAAATTGATCCGTTCTGCAGTTTGATTTAAATCTGTTAGGAGAGGTTTAAGCGCATCGATTCTACTATGGATATCATAGGCGAGGTGGCGATTCGTCTTTTTGTTTAACGATAGCGAGAGGCCCACCAAATGGGAATTGACCTGATATGCGAGTGCCTGAAAATGGTGAATATGTGACCAATCCATCCATTTGTGCTCGGGTTCTTTTTTCATTTGATTAATGGCGTCTGAAAACAGGGCCATGGCGGTCTGCGCCTTTTTACGAGCCAGTCGTATATCAAACGAACTTTGTCTTTCGTCCGACAGACGGTTATTGATGATCTGGAAATAATGCGCGTTGTAAAGGGATACCTCTTTTGCCAGCTGAACCATGCCTGTGCTCTGGCGTACAGGTATCAAGAAATAACCCGCTATAGCCAAGAATGCTCCAATCAGTGTGAAAAGTATTCGGCTGCCTAAAATGAGATTGATGTTGCCTTCGAACAGATTGAGTGCAATCACAATTCCCAAGGTAATGAAGATGACACTGACCATATAGTTAGATCGGTTGAACAAAAAGAATCCAAAAAGACCCAATGCAGCTATGGTTAGGAGTGCTGGAAGAAAATGAATAGAAATTAAGCAGAACACACCAACTATAATACCCGAGAATGTACCGACAATACGTTCTATATTACGGGTTTTTGTCATTGAAAATGCTGGCCTGGCAACAATAGCGATCGTCAGTAAGATCCAATAGGTATATTTAAAATCCAAAAATAAAATACCGATCAATGCACCTGTTCCAAAAAGAAGAGCCATCCGAACCGCAAATCGAAAAAGCGGATTATTCAGATGGAGTTTACTTTTTAGATCAGCGAGATTACGTAATGGTCGACTGATAAATTGTTGGTACTCGCTGGTGTCAATCTTATCCTGAATTTCCTGATTTTGATAAAAAGCGACCTGGATTCTGTTGAGTACATCAATAATTGCTTCGATGTTGCTTATGATCGAACATAATATACCTTTTGCTGGATCGGCCTGTTGTTCTTGAATTTCTTTTAAATCCCGTAAGAGGGCATTAATTTTAAAGTTATTATGGTATAATTGATGTGCATACCGGAACCTCTTGTTGGGTTGTGAAAAGCTATCGATTTCTAACGCTAATAATTTGATTGTGTGACGAATTAAGGGGAGGCTGCCCGTGTCTGCAAGATTTTTGCGAATTGCATCGTAGTCATGATCAAGCGCAATAATTAACTCATGGAGGTCAATTAATCCATAAACCTGACTGAGCCAATAATTGCTTTTATGCCACTGTTGGCTTATGATTTTTTTTTCTCGAAACAGAAGAGACCTGATTTGTTCCTGCTGTTCGCTGATCTGGCCATGAATTTTTCCTACGCGACTGTACGTAATATTCAAAGGAATATCGGGATCGTAAGACTGTGATCGTATCAATAGAAATTGGGACAATCCATGAAAGCCATTAGCCATGGCATGTTTTAAAGAGCGATAAGGTTGTATATAGGCTTGTAAAAGGCTAAAAAAGTAATATATTATGGACCCTGTTGTAATCTGTAAGCTAACCGCAAAGGGGTGTTGTGGGGCCATTCCGATCACAAAACTCATGAGAATCAATGTCATGTTTCCAATTGCAGCATAGCGGGCTCCAAAAATGCCGTATAAGGTGCATATAAAACCGGCTGACGCTAGCACGATAACCAAGGGCCAATGATAGGGAAATACAATAGCTGTAAACAATGATGCAATAAAGAAGGTGGGAATACATACCAGAGCTGAAGAAAGTTTATCTTTTCTGTTGCCAGGAGGATCGGTGAGTGTCGTTAACAACGATCCGACACCGATTCCGATAGCCGTGCTCGCTTGCGCTCCCAATAAATAGATCGCCAAACTTGGCAAAATACTGACTGCAACATTACGTAATGCGTCTCCAGCATGCTCGCCATGCATAAATCGTATTATAAGGATATAAATACGGTAGAGTCTTTTCTTCAATGATACAGTGCTCATGAATCAGTTTACTAATTTTCGATGCAAAAATACAAATATTATGCTTAATATTTTTTGTATACAATTTATTTGTTTTGAATTTTATTTGTTTTTTGAATTTTTATTTTGATTCGATGTCATTTTCCTACGATATGTTTCAGAAGATTCAAAATTATCTCGCATGATCCTATCCGCTGTAAAAGCGATCAGCGAAGGATAGGGTTTACCGATATTATTTGGTTGTCTACCGAGTGAATCGCACTACCTGTCTATTTCTGCTAGTCAACGTGTAATGAATACACGAGGTTTGTTGTCATTATTATGAAGTTGACTATCCGATCGATAGCCCAAAGAAATTACATTATGAAACCACAAAAAATTAAATTGCTCTTATTTTCTATTGTTTTATTCCTGTGTTCTAATGCCGGACCCGTTTCAGCACAGTCTGACGGGGGGAAATTACGTACTGTCGTTGTTGGGCAGGACAACAAGCCCATTGCTGCCGCAAATATTTCACTGTTTCGTAAACCCAATGATGTCTTGTTAAAAGGAACCTTATCCAACGAAAATGGAGAAATTGTGTTGTTTGCGATACCCGAGGGGAAGTACAGCTTACAGGTGTCCACGGTGGGTTATGGTACTTATCGTTCTGGGGAAATAATGCTGCGTGCGGGTGATTTCAAGGTGCTGGATACGATTCGATTACAGCTGGAAAGTAAAGTGCTGGATGAGGCGCAGGTAATTGGCAAGAAGCCATTAATTGAAAGTCACCTTGATAAAGTTGTGCTCAATGTCGAGAACAGTATTTTGGCAACCGGAAATAACGCATTGGAACTCTTGCAAAAGGTCCCGGGGGTAACTTTAGACAACAAAAAGATCAACCTACGTGGAAAAAGTAATGTGATCATCATGATTGATGGTAAGCCTACTTATCTTTCTGCAGATGAAGTGTCGCGCTTATTGGAAAATACAGCTTCAAATGCAATAGCCTCGATCGAAGTACTCACCAATCCACCTGCAAAATATGATGCGGCAGGGAATGCAGGAATTATTAATATTAAGACGAAGAGGAATACGCAATTTGGAAGTAATGTTAGTTTAAACCTCAATTTAGGGCAGGGTAAATATACAAAGGCTGATGGTGGCTTTCTCATAAACCATCGTAACAATTGGGTGAACTTATTTTCTTCCTATAACTATGCAACTGCCTTAGGCTTTAATGATTTAGATATCGATAGGGCTGTAGATACCAAAAGCGGGACGACTTTTTTCAATTCGGATTCTTATTCGAAATTCCGCTATCGAGGTCATAATTTCAAATTTGCGGCAGATTTTAACCTGGGGAAACAGGAGGTCATTGGATTTGTGGTTAATGGTAATGTAAGCAATGGTCATTCAACACGGGAGGGAAGCAATCTGATCGCTTCTCAAAAAGGAAAGCTTGATTCGGTAGTATTAGGAAGTAATTTGTCAGATTTTAAATACCATTACCTCACTTATAATCTGAATTACAAAAAGACATTTGATACCTTAGGGACTGAATTGACGTTTAATGGGGATTATTCATATTCGAAAAATAATGACAATAGCACTGTTGGAAACCATTTTTTGGACGCAAACTGGGAAGAATTTAAATCACCGCATATTTTCCGGAATGATATGCTTTCTAAGGCAAAAATATTAGTTTTTAAAACCGATTTTGTGCATCCTTTTAATAAAACGACGAAACTCGAGGCGGGGTTAAAATATAGCCGCGTAAAAACAGATAATAATTTGTTGTACGAAGATCAGGATCAGCAAGGCGAGTTTGTGCAAAATAATGGTCAAAGTAATCATTTTTTGTACAATGAAAATATAGCAGCAGCTTATTTCAGTTTAAATAAATCGTTCGGAAAGTTTTCGGTACAAACTGGACTGCGTGTTGAAAATACGAGCTCCCTAGGAAACTCAGTGACGCTTGGGCAACAAACAAAACGTACCTATACCGATTTTTTTCCATCAATATTTGTACAGCAACAAATTAATGATAATCACAAGCTTGGTGCGAGTTATAGCAGACGTATTGACCGCCCTGATTATGGGTCATTGAATCCCTTTGTGTATTATTTGGATCAATACACGTATCAGTATGGCAACCCTTATTTAAATCCACAATATACCAATTCGTATGAAGTAAATTATACCTTTAAAGATCGCTATTTACTGAGTTTGGGCTACAAGAGGACCAACGATGCAATCACTCAGGTGATAGAAAGTAATTCAGAGACCAAAGCTATTGCACAGACCGATCGAAATCTGGCTTATTTTGATTATTACAACATGAATGTCAATATACCCGTTAAGCTTTTTAAATGGTGGAGTATTTCTAACAATGCCAGCGCTTTTTATAATAAGTTTAGTTTTGATGAACACTCCGGAGCACAACGCCAATTGGAAAAGTTATCGTTCCAGGTAAGTTCCAATCATGATATCCGAATTGGGGAAACAACAAACCTGGAGCTGACGGGCAATTATTTCTCGCCAGCAGTATATGGCGTATTTAGTTTTCAGTCTTACTATGGCATTGATCTAGGTGCAGGTAAAACATTTCTTGACAAAAAATTGAATGTCAAGTTGGGTATAAATGATGTCTTGAATACAAGAGGCCAGCGCAGATTGTCGAGTTATCAGGAAAATGGATACTATCGTATACGAAATGCATATGATAGTCGGGTTATCCGATTGTCTGTTTCTTATCGTTTTGGTAATATGAATATTAAGTCAGCCAATAAAAAGGGAGGGAATAATGACGAAGATAATCGATTAAAAAAATAGGAGCTATTGTTGTGAGAGGAGATAAGGAGCAAGAGATGACGAACGTTCCCCTAAAACAAAAAGAGCCAGCAATATCGCCGGCTCTTTTTGTTTTATTGGGAAGTTATCTTAACTTAAAAATAAGATCTCTCTCAATTTTGGAAGAGGCCATTTTTTGTCATCAACAATTTTCTCCAATTTGTTGACATGATAACGGATCACATCGAAATATGGTTTAACTAATTCATCGTAAGCGATTGATCTCTCACGTACATCATCAATTTGGTTTGCTTTTTTACGTTCTTGACGCATTGCTTCAGCTTGCTCCAAGATGGTATTTACGTGTGTTGAAATACGTTCTACAAAGTTCAATTGAGAGCTGAATGCTGCTTGTGCCAGACCCAGGTCTTTTAATCCTTTGACGTTTTCAATCAATTCATTTTGATAAATGAAACATGCCGGGGCGATTTGGTTGTTAACCATCTCTTCGATGACACGCGCCTCAATTTGTAATTTTTTATAGAAGTTTTCAAGCAAAATTTCGTGGCGAGCTTCTGATTCACGTTTGGTATAAATACCTAGTGATTCAAACAGGGCTAAAGATTCTTCTTTTACATAAACATCTAATGCTTTAGGTGTCGATTTGATGTTAGAAAGACCACGTGCTTCGGCCTCTTTTTCCCATTCTTCGCTGTATCCATTGCCTTCAAAGCGGATAGCTTTTGAATCTTTGATGTATTTGCGGACAACATTTAAGATCGCAAGATCTTTTTTCGTGCCTTTTTTGATTTGTTTATCTACTTCTGTTTTGAACTCGATCAATTGCGCTGCAACGATCGCATTCAACACGGTCATCGGTAAAGCGGAGTTTGCAGAAGAACCAACAGCGCGGAATTCAAACTTGTTACCTGTAAAGGCAAATGGTGAAGTACGGTTCCGGTCTGTATTGTCCAGTTTTAATTCAGGAACTTTAGGAATACCATGCCATAAGTTTGCCTCTGCTTTTACTTTTTTAGCAACACGAGCAGATTCAACTTCTTCCAAAAGCTCATCCAATTGAGAGCCTAAGAAAATTGAAATAATTGCTGGTGGAGCCTCATTTGCACCCAGACGGTGATCGTTGCTTGCACTAGCGATAGAAGCGCGCATCAAATCAGCGTATTCATAAACAGCTTTGATGGTATTGACGAAGAAAGTCAAGAACATCAAATTGTTTTTAGGTGTTTTTCCAGGAGATAATAAATTTACACCAGTATTTGTGATTAAAGACCAGTTGTTGTGTTTACCAGATCCGTTGACACCAGAGTATGGTTTTTCATGCAACAATACTTTGAAGTTGTGTCTTAAAGCAACTTGTTCCATGACATTCATCAACAATTGGTTGTGATCGATGGCCAAGTTGATTTCTTCGTACATTGGAGCACATTCAAATTGAGAAGGTGCAACTTCGTTGTGACGAGTCTTTAAAGGAATACCTAATTTTAGCGCTTCGTTTTCCAAGTCCACCATGTACGCTAATACGCGCTCTGGAATCGCACCAAAATAGTGGTCTTCCAATTGTTGGCCTTTGGCCGACATGTGGCCAAATAACGTACGGCCCGTTAACTGAAGATCTGGACGAGCATTATATAAGGAAAGGTCAACCAAGAAATACTCTTGTTCAATACCTAGAGAAGCGTTTACTTTAGTGACCGATTTGTCAAAATATTGAGCAACATCCGTTGCCGCTTTATCTACTGCGTTGAAGATCGGAAGAGCG
>NZ_DKSP01000094.1:0-22092 GCF_002472745.1 Sphingobacterium sp. UBA7253
AATATAGAAATAAAAACTAATATAATTAGTTTTTATTTCTATATTTTTTAGCAAAATCATAAAGAATTGATACGAAGAACTTTCAATTTAATAGCGGGCGATTGGATTAATTTATAGCACCTATAGCCTAAACAAAAAGGTCCACCTATAAACGTTGATATGAAAAGACGAACCATCAAAACGATCATATTCTGAGTTAGGCTGCCCCTAAAGCGAACGGCTAATATCTACAACATTAAAAATTTGGTCAACATCATCTAGACTTACTTCAAAATCCGGGTATCTTGTTTTATCAGTATTTAGCGAACGAAGGGTAAGAATTCCGTTATTGACATCATGATGAGCAATTTCTTTGATAATGACTCCTTCATATTTATGTACAACAACCCAATAACGATATTTGTGGGTATGAAATTTTGATTGCCATAACTCCCTTTTAATCAAACGTCCCGTCACAATATCGCCGTCCAATACACTTGCATCGGTTCCATCGGTCATACTATCACCACTAACTTCAAAAGAACGATAGGCACCTTTATGGAACTCATTGACCGTAATAAAATGTGCCGGTAAATCGTCCATATATTCAGCATCAGAAAAGCCTGACAAATACCCCGCTTTAGCTTTCTCTGTCACAAGTTTTGTCTGCATCAAATATCGTCCTGGGGAAACTTCAAAAAATATATTATTCTTATTTTCGTCAATAAACTTGACGTCCTCCGAAAAATACCCTATTGACTTACCGTTACCAATACTAAGCATTGCTATCGTGTCGGGGTGCATTAAAGGAGTTATCTCCACTCTTTCACCTTTTCCATACACCAACCAGTCATACTGAACCTGAGGAAAAGCCGCTTGAATACGTGTTTTCATCGTAAGTCCAATAGGATACTCTCCTTTTTTAATACGCGAGTACACCTGTTCGCGTACCCCCAATAAAGACGCGAATTCACGGTTAGTAACACGCATCTCCAAGCGTAAAACTTCAAAGTTATTATTTGGATAAGTTTCCATAGTCGATCGGGTATTTAACAAATGTTACACAAATATATAACAATCTGACACTAAGTTACACAACTTATTAAACCTAAACAAACAGACAATCAAAATAAAACAATAAAAACCTAATTACCAATAAATTATAGTTAAACAAATAAGTTTATATTTCCATATAAAAAGTAAAAATAAGCTTCGAATAAACTTGTTTGATTAACAAATTTGTTTAACTTTGTTTAACATCAATAGACTATATTAAATTCATAGAATAGACGGACAGGGTAGTAAGTAAATTAGCTATTCACTGGATTTGCAATTAGCGAGACTAGAATCAGTTCATACTTAAAGATAAAAAGAAAATGGAACAGCTCATGACACAACATCCTAGACAGCACATTGTTTACGCAGTAGATTATCATCAACGACAAAAACACAACAGTAATTTAAAAAAAGAAGAAAGCAGTACAATAACCGACAAAAATAGCTCACAAGGTATGAACTCACTATATTATTCATTCATCATGAGTTTCTTGAAAGAAAATCATCCTGAAATACTAAAATCCATCGATAAGATATATGAATCTGACCTTTCCAAAATCAGTCAAGTAATTGACTGCTATTGTCAATTTGTGGGTATACCTTCTCAACAGATTATGGGTGAATATATCAATTATAAGGATATTCAGCATCGTTACAAAGCTATCGCCGTTGTTCTACGTATTTTTCAGCCGGAAAAATTAGATAATCTGAAAACAAAAGTAAAAAGTAGCATATATAAGGAACTTGGCCCTTATTTAAAAATAAATAATGACACATTACAGAAATCTATCATCTGTGCTTGTAATCAATTTGACCTCTATCGTGATTTCAAAAAGGAAATTAAACAGATTGCCAATTATTACCTTATTGACAGGCATTTCGATGGGGTTTAGTATTATTTGTACAATCACACCTGCTCTGCTAATTCGGCAATTCTGCCCGGTTCCAAAAATATAGTCCTTGAATTTTAAATACTCAAGGACTATTTTGTGTTTCTTATCTGAATTTCATTAAAAATAATAGTAACATTTTTTAATCGGAAACTACCAAGACTCAACAAACTTACGTTTCTTTATCCACCAAATAATAAAACCGACCAATACACCGCAACCCATTAAAAAATAAAGAAGGCTTGACACCGCTGGTTTTGAAACCTCTTTTGATTGTGCTTTGCGTAGCTCCATTTTCGTTTCAATTTGTTGACGACTTTCTACCTTCTGAGCTTTCCAATTGGTATCGAACCCACTCTCAAGCTGCAGCTTTTCAGAATAATGCTCCTTTTTAGTATAGACTTTTCCCTTACGTAGCTGAACAGCACCATCCTGCATAATCTGGATCCCTTCACCTTCAATTTGCATCACATATTCATCTGTTACCAAAACCTCTTTATCTGATCGAACAATTTGTATATGTTCCGTGTTCTGTGCTATAGTAGCATAATTGGTATTTTTCTCTTTGACACCAAACTCTTGTGATCCCTTGGTTTTCTCAACCTTTCTAAACAAACCGCAGCTGCTAACCAGTAGCAGCATTGCGATTATCTGTAGTGTATTCTTCATTTTTAACGCGCTTTAATTCAATCTGTAACCTATTATGAAGTTTCATGAGATCATCATATTTCACTTGCAAATCCGCTAAGGTCTTAGCGCAAGACGTACGTTCGTCATTTGCCAAACGTAACCCTTCATTAAGATCTTCGATGATCGTCCGTAATTGCTCAATATCTTTCTCTAATCTATTGGCATATCCTTCCCATTTTTCAATTACCTTTCCGGCATTCTCAACATTTGTTGCCTCCACTTCAGCTTGCTGCTTGGGCCTTCCAACAAAATACCCCCCTACAGCTGTCACTACAGGGATAATCAATTTCTCCAAAATCTCAAGTAATTCCATTATAACTTCCTTTTGTTAACGGTTTAAATTTTTCCCAGGGAAACTGTATCCCTGGATCCTCCTTTCTTCCAGGCGCAATATCCGAATGCCCCAAAATCTCCCGAATTGAATAAGTACGGACAATTGTTTTACACACAGCTATCGCAACATTGATCTGTTTTTCGGTGTAGCTCTCCGTACCCTTATTTTGCAATTCAATTCCAATGCTACAATTATTCAAATCTCTTTGACCGGCCCAGGTACTAAGGCCCGCATGCCAACATTTAATATTAAAAGGGGCCAATTGCGTTATAACACCATCACGACTGATATGAAGATGGGCGGAGACCTTGCTCCGGGAATCAGTCATCCAATCAATTGCACTCGTTGCATTGGATGCACCATCGTAGTGCATAATAATATAAACGGGTTTAATAATTCCACCTTTGTTTGGTGTATCTCTATAGGCAACACCGATCAATTTGTTTTCTTTAATTTCCATATCACGAACTTTTTTTATGACTTAACCTGTTTCTACGCTAAAAAAATTACCATTGTGTATTAAAAAAGGGAAACACACTTTATCAATCGTTATTTAGCTTCTATTTTTATACAAAGTTAAGTGTGATCCTTTGTCGCAGAACGGACTATTAGCTGGATGTAAGCGGTAGGTTACAGATACCGAATATTACACAAAATTTTCTTCGGTGTACGCGTTCACCAAAAGTGAATTTAACAGGACTAACTCTTCATAGTCCCCTCAAAAGCAGACAATAACACAACAAAATATTACTAAAATTTATGAGGGAACATGTTATCAAGACCGTGATATCATTGTCAAGCCATATCACCACAGACCTCACATCATTGACGAGGCATCAAACATTTCTTGTGCTGCTTTGTTATTTGTTTGTTATAGCATAGGATGAGTTATACCGTGAAGGCTAGGAAGTTGGTTCGCCTAGCCTTTTTTGACGAATAAAAACAACATATCTGACTGATCCGCCCCTCGCAATGACATAATCATTTTTTACAGAGGTTTCAATTTACACGATATTGCTTCCATGGCCCTGCCGACAATACCATTTACAGTACCATCACAAATCTAGTTGACATAAATCCTACGATTTTTTATTAAATTCGTAGGAGAGAAATCTAAATTCAATAGATTATATGTTACAACCAAAAATGAGATTGATTGACATCGTCATTTAACTTTACATGCGTGAATCTTGATTTATAATACAATGAACAAGTTTGCTTTATTAGTTGGAAACGACATTAATAATATTTCACCAGGAATAAGCTGGAGTGATTTACTACACAACATCAAAGAAAAGTATAAAGTCAGCTCATTAGAAAATGGACAAAAACCTTTTCCTATGTTGTATGAGGAAATATTCCTTAACGCAATTCGAGAAAAACATATTAATGAAAGAGAACTCAAAACCTATATATCGGATTGCGTCTCTCAAATCAATCAAAACGAAATACACCAATTAATTCGGGATCTTTCGATCGAAAACATAATCACCACTAACTATGAATTCAGCTTAGAAGGAGAAATCGCCACAGCAAATACCGGCTTAATCCGGGAAACGACCTACAGTGTATTTCGTAAACACCAAATCGGCAACACGAGCTATTGGCATATACACGGTGACTGCCTAAATCCATCTTCCATTAATCTAGGTTATGAACATTACTGTGGCCAATTGCAAAAAATGAGGGATTATGTGGTTAATGGGACAAATTATAATTCGCAAACGGTCTACAAGGCTGCACTAATTAAAAGATTAAGCCGAAAAAAGGATACTAAACTCCAATCCTGGATTGATTTATTTTTCACGCAGGATATCCACATTCTAGGTCTATCGCTTGATTTTGTAGAAATAGACCTTTGGTGGCTGCTAACCTATCGCGCCAGAAATAAGTATTATAGACGAAGCGCATTTATTGAAAATCAACTCTTTTATTATACAACTAAAAAATGGTATGCACTCTCCAAAGATAAAATGCAATTACTTCAAGCAAACGATGTTGAAATTGTCATTATTGACGAAACCAATAAAACTAAATACTACAAGAAAGTCCTCGCAGGCATAAAAAATAGATATAAGCTACCCAGCAAAATATTAAGTTGAACCATACAGCAATTCATAGATTTTCAGCTTGTTATCATGTCATTAATAGAAAAAGAATTTCGCGCTGCCAAACTAAACAAATTTACATTAAGCATTGAAAGCTAGGTGAATCGTCCAAAATCTGAACAGCAAGCTAATTAGACACATTATCCACTAGTTTATTTCATCTAACGAGCCCCAAATAATGAGACATCCTTACGCAACCGTTATTTCATGCTGAAAACGATTGGCGACCAAAGTCAGTGAAACTACACAATCAGGCCTTTACCAACTGATGGTTCAAACAGGGGGATAAAGCCGGGAACAGCCTTCATCGACACAGGTCAAAAAGACACTTATAAATCAGAAAACCAAATATTTACAACATATAAAGTATTTTATTAAATTGATTTTGAGAAATAAAAAAAATAAATCATTTTTGCTATCATTTAGCTAAGATTAACAGGAAAAGTAAAACCGTAAGGGATTATCATTCATATTTTATTTTTATTGATCTATATGTCATTTAAAAGAATTACCTATTTCTTTTTGGGACTTTTATTATTTATTGGTTGTAAAAGAGATATTCATCCAGGAATTATACCACCGGATCCAGAAGTCATTGAAAAAGATAAATTACCCATACCTACAGGTTTCACAAGCGACCTCGGTTCAATAAAAATCAATACAACTGCCAATGCAAACCAACCCGGCGAAGAGCTGCCAGGCTGGATACGCGATATCTCTGGGAATAGTGCGAGTTATTGCCACCCAGATGTTGAATATTTCCATACCGGTTTTAAAGGATACAAATATTGGATGGTATTTACGCCATATTTTGGCATAATAGGGTCAGACCGTACCGCATCACTCTATGAAAATCCGACTGTGGTAGTTTCTAATGATGGAAGAGAATGGATCACTCCGGCAGGATTAATAAATCCTATTCAACGACGTCCGGCACTAGAAGATTCTTTCATCCAAAAGGATGGCAGCCCCAATCAAGGTTACTGGTCCGATGTAGACTGGAATTTCAACGGTGAGGAATTCGAACTATATTATAGAGGTTGCTTTTTCTCAAGCAAAATTTTAAAAAAATGGGGTGCCAAAAGCGCAAACAACAATAAAAAATTAAATGAAGAAGCTGAACGTGTTATTGTAAGGCAGACATCAAAAAATGGGGTTGACTGGACACCGCTGGAACTCGTGTATAATAGTAATGAACCAACATCTTTCCAAGATAACCATATCCTTTCACCAACATTTGTGAGAAATTCGACAAACCTAACGACGAGTTACGAAGTGGATTTCATGCCAAGCTACAAAGCACCAATTATGACGAATATCCTATCGCGTATTTCTACAAATGGCTTAGATTTTACCGTTTATCGCGACAGTAAGAAAGTTGAATTTATGAACAAACCTTGGCTAGAATTCAACAAGGGATATTCGACTTGGCATCTGCAAGGTTCCTATATTGATGGATATTATTTTTTATGTCTGGCAATTGGAAACGTAGATCGGTTTACCTCAGATATGAATTATCTGGCCTATTCAAAGGATGGTCTACACTTTCGCGTCTTCGAAAAACCTTTAGCTACGGCCAATGTATACCGCTCTTCTGTATTCCCAAAGACCTCTTCCTCAAAAAACATTGAATTTGGTGCTGTAATTGGTTATAAGTCTGGAGCCTTTGGCTATCGTGAATTCACCATCAACAAACAGGTACTGGAAGATGGTTTAAAATAAAACACCTATATTTAGGTTCAAAATCATTTCGATGGAGTTATTTCCCACAATAGATATTCAAGAATTTAGAAAAGACCAGCTTGCAGGTAATCAAGGATATTTATACTCGGAATTGCGTGGTGAACATCATATAGCGCGTCCACATCAACATCACTTTTTTTTATTGGTTCTTTTTGACCAAGCAGAAGGTGTCCATACGATTGATTTTAAAGATTATCACATTGATCGGCATCAAATCCATATCCTGTTTCCAAAACAAGTTCATAGCTGGAAATTAGGGGCCAATACAACTGGTTTCCAATTGATGGTTGATAGAGCATACTTCGAGAAATTTTCACCTAATTTCCATTTTTCATTCGCTTACTATCAACGTAATCCTGTTATCTCACTTTCCAACGAAACATTTGCTCTACTTTATTATGAATTTAATGCGATAAGAAAAGAACTTGAGGCCCACAATTGCGTTCCTGCTATTATCTATTCTCGCACAGCTGTGATCGCATCGATACTAAGCAAAGAGGTACAAAAGGTAGTCCAAAATGAACAAAATAATGAATCAAATCCACGTCTCTTAAAGTTACAGGAGTTAATTGATATCCATTTTCGGCATGAGAAGTCGGTATCTTTCTATGCGAAAGAACTTAATATATCCACCCCGCACCTTACTAAAATCTGCCGTCAAAAGCTCGAAGTATCTCCAAGCCAGCTCATTCAGCAACGAACTATCTTGGAAGCAAAGCGATTGTTAAAAGCAACCGATCTATCTATCAAAGAAATTTCGTTCAAACTTGGTTTCGTCGACTCTCCTTACTTCTCCAATTTCTTCAAACAACATACAGGTCTGAATCCAAAGCAATTTAGAACGGACTGAGGTTCGCCAATACCTAGCATAATTTAAATTTTGCTCCAATACTTCTCCGTTAAAAATAAACAGCAAGACCATTTGCGAAACAAAAACTTGTTATTTTCACATAAAAATACCATTATCAATGATTTCTGAATTTATTAACCTTGTAGTGGACGTAACTCTTTTCATCTTTGGCCAAGGTTCCAGTAACGAACGGCCAGAGAAAGAAAAAATAATTTCAAATTTGTGCCTCTCTTTGACGCTAGTTACTGCTTTGGTTGTTACGCTACTTCGCCACAGTCGGATTGCACCAGTTGATGTCTTTTGGATTATACCTGTTAGTTTATTAACGGGTTTCATCCTACTTTTTATCCCGCTTCGACTACGCTGGATAGCACCATGGAGAATCCGACATACATCAAAGCTTCTCTTAGTTTTTCCTGCTTAGTTTGGATTGCAATTCCTATTTTTATCTTTTGACTTTAACGCGCTAAAAATGGCAATAAAAGATATTAAAATTGTAAAAACTGAAATTCTATCAGACAACTGGTACACTTTAAAAAAAGTGACTTATCAATACAGCAAACCCGATGGCACGGTACAGCAACAAAGCCGAGAAGCTTATGATCGTGGCAATGGAGCTGTCATTTTACTCTATAATACCAGTACTCAAACAGTCATATTAACAAGACAATTTCGAATACCCACCTACATCAACGGAAATGAGTCAGGCATGCTTATCGAAGCTTGTGCAGGTCTTCTTGATCAAGATTCTCCCCACGACTGTATACGAAGGGAAACAGAAGAAGAAACAGGCTATCAGATCAAGGAAGCAAAAAAGATCTTTGAAGCTTATATGTCTCCAGGTTCTGTAACTGAAATTCTACATTTTTTTATAGCAGAATACACGAATAACATGAAAGTTGGCGATGGCGGTGGTTTAGAAGAAGAGGAAGAGCATATTGAAATTCTAGAAATCAATATCGAAGAAGCACTACATATGATTGATACAGGTGAAATCAAAGATGGAAAAACCATTATGCTACTACAATATATTCGATTAAAAAATATACTGTAGACGCCTAATTTAGATGATAAGAGGCTAGTGATTAACTTTCTCAAAGATAAACTTTGGGTCTTGGAAATTGATGGTTGAAGGTATATAATGTGGAATTCCCATATACACTTGCTCCGTACCTGTACCTAAAATATACAGAGACCCTTTTTTTAATAAAGCAAAGGGTCTTCTTTTTTTCTGTCCCCAGCCAAATGGCGTATAATAATAGTCCCCAAGTAAAGTGTCTTTTTGGATATTGCCGCGAATGTCTCCCGAATCAATCTCACCTCCAGGTCTATAAAAGAACAATTTACCATGAAAACGGCTCTCAAAAAGATTAAGATCCAAACGGGCACTGTCACGTTCACTATGAGCCATATAACTCAATACTTTAGTATCTCGCCTCCCCTCTTCACAGCTTATCAACAGCAGAGTCGAAAAAATAAAATAAACAGCAATCGAATATAAACGCATTTTTCTTTTGATCTACGATAATTAATCCCGTCTCAAGATAAACACAAAATTCAACAATATACAAGGAATTTGACATAAGATGCTTTTTCCAAATTTGATTTACTTAGATTCTCTATATAATCAAACTTAATGCGAACTACACTTTATCAAATCTTTTATTTTCTTCCTTCCATTCAACATAGTTCGCTTTTAAGCAGTGCCCACAAGGGCGATATTGATGTTTTAGCGCTTCTTGCTCAGTGGAAAAAAAGACCCTGTTCTCCCGCTTCATCCGTTTTCCCGAAATACAGCAAAGCAATCCATAAATTTTTAGTTTTTCATTGCCTCCTAAGCGAATTTCTCCCGTTCGAATCTTGGCGTGCAATGAAGCATCTGATATATTTTTATGCCATTCCATTGTGCGGGTTTTATCTCTCGGCGTCGTGAAAAATAATACCCAACGCATGGCGTTCACCTCTCGTAACTTCACTCACCCCGTGTTTCATATTAACCCTAAAATATCCGATTCGTCCTTTCTCAGGCCTAAAATTTGTTGCAAATAGGACGAGATCTCCCTTTTGGGGTTTCAAAACAATAGCCTTTGACTGCGCTCGAGGTATTTGTTGCGTTAGGACAAATTCGCCCCCTGTAAAATCTATTTCTGGCTCGTTCAACATAAACACCGCTTGCATCGGAAAATAGACTTCTCCATATAAGTCCTGATGTAGGGTATTGAAACCTCCTTGACTATATTTCAAAATCAATACTGTTGCCTGTTCCTGTCCTTTCAAGCGGCAATCCGTCAAAAGGTCTTCATGCTTCATCGAAAACGACTTATCGACTTTCAGCGCGCGAAACCAAGCATTAGCAATGACGGCCAAATGAGGATAAAGTTGAGATCGAATCGTTTGAATCAACTCAGGTAATGGGTAGTCAAAATATTTGTACTCTCCTAATCCGAATCGATGCCTCTCCATAACGACAGTTTTGCGGAAGAGCCTCGAATCGTAATACCCGTCTTTTAATAGATCGCATTGTAAATCTGTTAATAGATTTGGAATGACCACATAACCATGTTTATGCATTTCCTCTGTAATCGCAGACCAATTTAGATTTTCTATGTTTTGAATGACATTTTCCATAGCACGAATCTCCATATTATAGTCCTGCCAAAAAATCCGAAATATGCTAATATGATGTATAATAAAAGGAACGCGAACATTTATCGCTCAAGACAATCCATATCACAAAAAAAAGGACTAAATACAGGCTGGTGTATTTAATCCTTTTTTGATTTCATATCGTATAAAAACTAGCTATTTCCAACATTATTTACGATTTTTTCTGCCAAAGCTTTAAGCTGAAGCATATCAGCATAGTCGAGCTTGAGGGCTTCAAAAATCTGCATGGGAACACAGCTCGCCTTTTCCTTTAATTGCAATCCTTGTGCTGTAAGCTGTATTTTAACCACACGTTCATCTTCTTTGCTTCGTGTTCGTGTAAGCAACGATTTACTCTCCAAACGCTTTAGCAATGGGGTGAGTGTCCCATTGTCGAGGTATAGTTTTCCACCAAGCTGATTTACGGTTTGTCCGTCGTTTTCCCATAGTGCCATCATCGTGATATACTGCGGATAAGTCAAATCAATCTCTTCGAGAATCGCGCGATAGCGCTGCATAATTTCCCTATGCAGTACGTATACGGAAAAGCAGAGTTGTTTGTCTAATTTTAATAAATCATCCATATTGCAAATATATTGAGTTTTCGAGGGATTGAAAAGTTGTTTACGGCTTATTTGAATTCAACAACAAACTCATCCTTAGGAACTCGAACCTTCTTCATTGACGAAATCCAATCTCTCGAAGAGTCCGCCACACCAACATACATTAACGAGACACTTTTTAATCCATGTTTCTCCAATTGCAATACCGTATCCACCACATGGTTATCGAAGCCTTCTGCAGGGGTAGAATCGACACGAAGTTCAGCTGCCTGAGCCAAAGCCAAACCTAAGGCTATATAAGTCTGTCTTGCCGTGTGCGCAAAATTTCTTTCCGCAGCTTCATTCAGATAAATTGACTTTAACTTCTCGGTATAGGAACCAAAACGTCCACGAGGTAGTTCTCGTTCATCCGTTGTAAAATCATAAACTTTATCAATACGTTCTTCCGTATAACGATCCCATGCAGCGAAAACAAGCACATGTGAACATTCACGCATACAGTCTGGATTTAGTGCTCCCTTTGCCAATTCTTCTTTCAATGCCTGATTTTCAACAATCAATATCTTAAATGGCTGTAAGCCCGAGGAAGTTGGTGCAAAACGAGCAGCCTCAACGATTTTATCTACATTTTCCTGACTAACTTTTTTTGTAGGATCGTATGCTTTCACAGCATGACGCCATTTTAAATCTTCTAGTAGTGACATATAATTATTTAATTATTTTAAGAAAATCATGGATAATATTGCCAACAGTGCAGGAACTCCTTGTACAAAAAATATCTTTTTGCTCGCTGTGATTCCACCAAAAACCCCAGCCACGAGGATACAGCCTAGAAAAAACAGGCGTACATTTCCACTCCAGACCGGATCATTGATAAAAAAGGACCAAGCTAAACCCGCAACTAAAAAACCATTGTATAAGCCTTGATTTGCGGCAAGCCCTTTAGTGGGTTTGAAAAGATCAGCAGGAAGAGCCCTGCCAAAACTACGTTTTCCTGCAGTTTCCCAGACAAACATTTCCATCCATACAATGTATACATGTTCTAAAAGTACGAGCGCTGTCAGCACATTAGCCAAGTTATTCATCTATTATTCGTTAGTTGATACCGTCAATTTAACATCTATATTACCCCTTGTTGCATTTGAGTAGGGACAAACTTGATGTGCTTTTTCAATCAATTGCTGGGCGACTTCCAAACTCACTCCCGGAATATTTGCATGTAATTCTGCAGCCAACCCAAAACCGCCATTATCCAATTGTCCAATACTCACATGTGCAGTTACCGAAGTCTCTCCAGTTTTTACTTTTTCTGACCTAATAACCAAATTCAAGGCACTATCAAAACACGCAGCATAACCTGCAGCAAAAAGCATCTCTGGATTAGCATAATCGTCATTTGCTCCACCAAGACCTTTAGGCATGCGAACCGCTAAATCCAGTACACCATTTTCACTTTTTACTTGACCGTTTCGTCCTCCTTTGGCTGTCGCGCCGATGTTATATAACGTTTTCATATTTCAATTTGTTTTGTTTGCACAAATGTAGGATAAGAAATTATATTGTGCAAAATATAATATTGCAATTTACATTTAAATGAGAATAGCAAAATATCAAAAACATGACTGCGTGTATCGAATGCAATCTAAAACCAGTACATTTAATTATTGCAAATCGGGTTTAAATGAAAACAACTTCCATTGAACAGTTTTATCAGGAGATCAATGCGAGCATCCCAAAGGAGATCGCAAGAGAGATTGGTCATTTTAATGTATTCAGCTTTGAGGAACTTGCAGCTAAATTAAAAGATAAACCGATCATGCCCTACAATAAGCGTACCTACTATAAAATAAGCTTAATCACAGGGAAAAACACGGCTGAATATGCCGACAAAGTGATCGAAATCGATGAATCGGCACTTGTATTTGCTACCCCAAAAGTTCCTTACCATTGGATACCGAAAGATGAGCATCAAAAGGGTTATTTCTGCGTTTTCACCGATGAATTTCTAACCCGAAATAAAAGTGGTGTTAACATAGATGATCTCCCTATCTTTCAACCGGGCGGCCTTCCGATTTTTCAATTATCAGAAGAACAACGTATTGAAATAGAGGAAATTTTTCTAAAAATGAATAAAGAGCTATCTTCAGATTACGTCTTTAAATATGATCTAATGCGAAATTATGTACTGGAAATTATCCACTATGGGCAAAAACTCCAGCCAAAGAGTATAACGAATCCAACATCTAATGCCTCAAATAGAATCACATCTCTATTTATAGAATTGCTAGAAAGACAATTTCCCATTGAATCTCCAATGCAACGTCTACAACTACGGACAGCTAATGATTTTGCGGAACGACTTGCCATACATGTCAACCACCTGAATAAAATTTTAAAGGAAAATACGGGAAAAACAACCAGCCATGTCATTGCAGCCAGAGTCACACAGGAGGCAAAAATTTTACTGCGACAAACCGATTGGAATGTATCTGAGATTGCTTATTCACTTGGCTTTGAGGAGATCGCTCATTTTTCCAATTTTTTCAAGAAGCAAACCGGCTCTGCCCCAAACATTTTTCGTTCTCAATCGTTATAATTTGAATTTCGCAAATATCCATTTGCATTTCGCAAGGAAAAGTTCAACTTTTCGGAGGATCTTTGTGCTGTTGGATCTTTAAAACAAATTAAAATGGCTACAAATAAAATAGCATTGGTAACAGGCGGAAGCCGTGGTTTAGGTAGAAACATGGCTGTTAGCCTCGCAAAAAAAGGAATCGATGTCATGCTAACCTACAATAGCAATCAGGAGGAAGCAGATCATGTGGTTGCCACGATACAATCTTTAGGTCAGCATGCAGCTGCATTCCAATTGGATGCAGGTAATGTGAAGTCCTTTAATGGCTTTATTGAACGAGTTACGCAACATTTAATACAACAAACGGGGCAGTCTAATTTTGATTTTCTGATCAATAATGCCGGAACCGCCTTATATGCACCCTTTATAGAAACCACAGAAGAACAATTTGATACAGCTTATAACATCCATTATAAAGGGGTATTTTTTCTCACGCAGAAAGCTCTTCCCTATTTGAATGATGGCGGACGTATTATCAATATTTCTTCTGGTCTCGCACGTTTTGCATTTCCGGGATCATCTGCCTATGGCTCGATGAAAGGAGCAATCGAGGTACTGACGAGGTATCTTGCCAAAGAACTCGGTCCTCGCGGTATTGCAGCAAACGTTGTTGCTCCCGGTGCGATCGAGACTGATTTTGGTGGCGGGCATGTGCGGGATAACAAAGAAACAAATGCGCATATTGCAGCTGTTACAGCTTTAGGACGCGCTGGTGTACCTGACGATATCGGCGGGGTGGTTGCCTTCCTTTGTACCGAAGACGCAAGATGGATCAACGGACAACGCATTGAGGTATCGGGCGGGATGAACCTTTAGTGGCATACTACCCAAATAAGCACATAGCTGAGGCTATTAGCTATGTGCTTATTTAACCGTATTTCTTCACCAATTTCAACCAATTACTCCCCTTTTAGCACAAAAATTATAATGCTATCATCATTTTCTTCCTTACCTCATAAATTGTACGTTGACTGATTACCCGAATGATTATGTTTGATATCTTGGTAACAATGACTTTATACAAAAAAAGGAAAGTCTTATTAACAAGAGATTAACCAAAGATGAAGAATAGGAAAATTGTATGTAAATTGGAATTAGAAAATCAATACCAATTCTTCCTATAGCTGTAACGTGTAAATAATGGCAAAGGGCAGGAAAAAACTAATCATTGGAAAATTTTAACACAAAATGGAAAGACGTATATTTCTTGCAGATAGACTTCGCGAAGTTTTTTTGAATGGACGTTGGATTGCCAATACCAACTATCAGGAACAACTATTGGATACGACCTGGGAACAGGCCATATTCAAAATAAGTAATCTGAATTCTATCGCTGCCCTAACCTATCATATCAATTATTACCTCGAGGGATTACTTATGGCATTTGAGCATGGAAAATTGGAAATCAGCGATAAATACAGCTTTGATATCCCGCCTATCCGATCCAAAGCCGATTGGAATGCGCTAGTAGATCGATTCCTAAAAAACGCAGCAACATTTGCCGACGGCATTGCCCAATTTGAAGAAAACCTCTTCGATCAGCCATTTATTGATAAAAAGTATGGATCTTACCTCAGAAATATCGAAGCTGTAATCGAACATAGCTATTATCACCTTGGTCAGATTTCACTGATCAAAAAGTTAATTCTTCAATCGGAATAAATTGTTATTTCGCTAGTACAGCGAGTTCCTGTTTCACTTTCTCTCGGTATTCCAAACCCCAACTGACCAAAGATTCGGTGACGGGGAACACACTTTTACCATAGGCCGTAATTTTATAAAACACTTTTACGGGGTCTTCACTTGGCTGGCGGGCGACTAACAAGTTTAATTCAAGGTCTCGAAGTTCTTTTGTCAACACTTTTGCAGAAATTCCCTGAATCTCCCGTTCCATTTTTTTGAAATGGATTTCCTGCAACTCCCGATTAGCTAAATAACGCAATATCATCAATTTCCACTTTCCACCCAAAATATCCAGCGCATCACGCATAGCGCGCAATTCTTCTGTACAACTCGCCTCCCGTATTTGATTTCCGTCCAAAACTTGTCCCATATTGATTTCTAACGACTAGTTACCACTTGTTAACTACCAACAAATATATAGCAAACGAAAGGTAGATTTGTCATATTAACTAGGTAAGATGTAAAATCTATGGATGCAGCGTAAATTATTTCCAATTTGATTTTTCACCCCTTAAAATAGATAGAGTTATGAACGCCGTTATATTAGATCAAGACAATCAATTGATAAATGCCGAAGTTACTCTTCCTCAAATGAAGCCCAACGAGGTGAAAATTAAAATAATAGCTTCCGCAATTAATCCCATAGACTACCAGATGCGTGAAAATGAATTTGAACGGCGTTATTTATATTCCCCCATACTGGGTAGAGAAGGGGCAGGAATTATTACAGATAAAGGTTCAGAAGTAAGTGAATATACAATTGGAGATGCTGTGTTTTTTGCCTGTGGTAGCATGGGCAGCAACGGGACCTATGCAGCATACATTCATTTACCAGCCGGCCTCGTTGCCCCTAAACCAAAAAATATTTCTTTTGAGCAAGCAGCAGCACTTCCTACCGCTGGTATCACCGCATTGCAGGTTTTCGACCGAGCAGCAATTAATCCGCAAGATCATATTTTCCTAACCGGCGCGTCTGGAGGCGTGGGTCTTTTTGTATTAAAATTACTCCTGGCTAACGGCATTAAAAATATCGTTGCAACAGCAGGAAGTATGGGCAGTATTGAAAAATTACGCCAACTAGGACTGCAAAAAGACAGTATCATCAATTATCGAAAAGAGAATTTAACGGAAATAATCAAGCTTAAAAGTAATCAGCAAGGTATTGACGTCGCTATCGATGCGGTGGGGCAGCATCTCTCGGAAGTTGCCGCCGCAGTATTAAAACCCTATGGAACTTATATCGACATCACACATTTTACGACCGCGGCAGCAAGAGACCAACTATTTAGTTCGGCCGCACAGATCATCAATATATCCAACTTTATCCACGCGCAAAAACTAAATTATCCCTATTTCAAAAATGGGCTGAATCGGATCAGACACAATATTGAGCAAGAAATTATTCAACCCGCCCCTATTTATCTTATTGGTAAACTAAGCCCCGAAACAATAGAAAAAGGGCATTTAATATTGAAAAACAACCAGACCAAAGGCAATAAATTAATTATACAAAATCAATGAGAACTATACCTAGACGAATCGTGACAGGCATACGTGCCGGCAAATCCTTTATCGAAGCGGATGCATTGGTCGATAATGTATCGGAGCACTATCCCAATCTCGTTATTTCCGATATCTGGCAAACCAGTCAAATGCCGGCCAAGTTTGAGAAAGAGCATCCCATAGAAAACACTGCTATACCCCAAGTCATCAAAAATGGCACGTACTTCCGCTATGTACAGATCCCACCCGATCGGGAACTTGGTATAGAAACAGCGATTGGCATCCCTCATCCCCTCATGCATCAGACAGCAAGTTTAGATTACATCGTTATTCTTTCAGGAGAGATTTACTTGATTACAGACACAGAAGAAACGCTTTTACAAGCCGGCGATATTGTCATCCAACGCGGCACCAATCATGCATGGAGCAATCGCTCCGATCAAATGTGCCTGCAATTGGCAATTCTAATCGATGCGAATTAAAAATCTACCTATTGCTCAATCGGCAAACTAAACATAGCGTCGATTGAATCACATCGAATTTATTTTGCATGAACACCGCAATTTTTCTAAGTTTGGACTTCATGATAGCAGCATATTTTCGGTCTTTGCGTCTGTTTGAGGAAGAAGAGATCAATCAGATTGTTCAGCTTTTTGAATACAGAAAGCTGAACAAAAACGACTTTTTTGTTAAAGAGAATCAACCTTGTCATGAGGTTGCATTTATACAATCAGGGATCTTCCGTTCTTATTATAGCAGTGCAAACAAGGAAGATATTACCTATTGTTTCCGCTTTCCCAATACTTGGATAGCGGCCTACTCCTCCTTTATTACCGGCGGGCCGAGTACGGAGACCATGCAGGCCATCACCCCTGCCGAACTATGGACGATCAAAAAAAACACCATTGATACACGCGCTACAAATAGCCTAAAATGGACAAAGTACCTTAAAATGATTGCCGAGGAACAATATCTTGAGCTTGAAAAACGCGTCTTTCAACTGCAAAAAGAAACCGCATCACAACGTTATGCCAATTTGCTCAAAGATCATCCTGAGTTTATCAAACAGCTTCCTTTACAATATCTTGCTTCCTATTTAGGCATCACACAACGTCATTTAAGTCGTATTCGCAGTGAAATTTCTTTTTAGACATTTGTCCTATAAAGACGGTGGCTCTATCGGTATTTTTGTAATGTAATACGACATCATGCGGAAAAAAATACTGATTATCAATGGTCACCCGAATCGGGAATCCTTCAATTGTGGCATTGCAAATACTTATCAAGAAGCTGCGGTAGCGTCCGGAGCTACAGTACGAACAATCCATATTATTGACCTGGACTTCAATCCAAACCTTGAATTTGGTTATCGTAAACGAACAGAACTGGAACAGGACCTACTTCTTGCCTGGGAAGACATCTTATGGGCCGATCATTTGGTCTGGATACATCCCGTTTGGTGGGGCGGTCTTCCTGCCCTGATGAAGGGCTTTATCGATAGATTATTTTTACCTGGACGGGCCTTCCAATACCGCGAAAATTCTCTTTTTTGGGACAAATTACTCAAAGGAAAATCTGCCCGGATCATTACAACACTCGATCAACCAAGTTGGTATTATGCATTAGTTTACGGCAGACCAAGTGTTAATCAACTCAAAAGATCCACCCTTCAATTTTGTGGAATATCGCCGGTTAAAGTCACCTATATCGGAATTATCAAAACTTCCGATCCTATTAAACGGAATAAATGGCTACAAAAAGTACAACGGTTGGGACACAAACAAGCTTAGGCGCAATCCAAACGCATTAAGACTGCTGGCCAAATGATAATGAGGAGCACTTTTTGCCAAATGGCAATTGTCCTCCGCTTTGCAAGCCCTAGCTTTGACCATAAATTCAAGACAAACGCAATATGGACATTCTAATTGGGCTCCAATGGGGAGACGAGGGTAAAGGAAAATTCATTGATCTGATCGGCAGCGACTATGACATTATCGCTCGATTTAATGGAGGCGCGAATGCCGGACATAGTATTTATTATCAAGGTAACAAAATTACGCTTAAACTACTCCCATCGGGAATTTTTTCGTCGCATGTCAAAAACATTATTGGCACCGGTGTGGTGGTTGACCCATTAGCATTCAAAGCGGAAATTGAAGAACTAGCGCACATTATGCCAGATCAAGATCTCTTCAATAGGATTTTGATATCCCAAAAAGCGCATCTCGTTTTACCTACCCATCGTTATTGGGATATCTATATGGAACAGTCCCCATTGTATCGCACGATAGGAACGACCAAAAATGGAATTGCACCAAGCTATTCCAATAAAATACTAAGACAGAACCTTCGTGTTGGTGATATTCACTCGGATAGTTTTAATACGGACGTACATCAAATTTTAATCCGCCAATACAATGAACTACAGCTTCTCGGACAAGAAATGCCTGCATTCGAAGAGCTCTACCACGATTTTATTCAAGGATGCACTTCGTTAAAGCAAGTGTCAATTATAGATACTGAAATCTTTCTTAACAAGGCGATCCAAGATGGCAAGAAGGTATTGGCGGAAGGGGCGCAGGCAACCCTACTTGACATCGACCATGGAAGTTATCCCTATGTGACCTCATCAAATACGATTGCCTCCGCAGCCTGTGTAAGCTTGGGCGTGTCGCCTAAACTGGTGGACAAAATATATGGCGTTACAAAAGCCTATTGCACCCGTGTGGGTAATGGCATTTTCCCAACCGAGATCACAGGACAAGCTGCCAATGATTTACGGGAAAAAGGAGCTGAATTCGGTTCCAATACCAAGCGTCCCCGTCGTGTCGGCTGGCTGGATCTTCCAGCATTAAAATATGCCATCATGTTAAATGGAGTCACTCAGCTTGTTCTTACGAAAGCCGACATCTTAAACGAAATGGCTGCCATCCCCGTCTGTACACATTATGAAATAGATGAACAAAAAATTTCCTTAGCATTTCCCCAATCCGCTGAACAAGAAATTAAACCGATCTGGAAATATTTAAAAGGTTGGAATACCGATTTCTCTAATATCAAGCAGGCAAAGTTACTTCCAGAAACCTTGGGTGCATTTATCTCCTTTTTAGAAGAAGAATTACAAGTTCCCATAAAGTATCTTTCAACAGGACCTCAACGTGAAGAATTGATTAACTTAGCGAAGTAATATACAGGTAACATGGAGCAATTACTGGAATACATCCGAAAATTTGGACAGCTCGATTTACGAGAAGAGAACTTAATTCGACAGGCATTCGAAAAAAAGCATATTCCAAAGTCAAGCTATTTTGTCGCTTGCGGTAAAGTAAACAATAGCATTGCTTTTGTGGAATCGGGGGTATTCCGTTCGCTCTATTACAACAGTAAAGGCGATGATTTTACACGTTATTTTATTTATGAAGGTCGTTTTATTGGAGATCTTCAGAGCTTCTTGGATCGAACACCGTCCAATGACTATATAGAATCCCTCACAGATACCGAGATCTGGAGCCTTGATTTTGACAATTTTACGCTCCTTGAAAAGGAAATTAAAGTTTGGCCATTGTTAATGGCCAAACTTTATGGTTTTGTAGTGGAAAGTAAGCTAAAAACGGCAAATACCATGATGAATCTCGATGCCAAAGACCGTTACCTCCTGTTCTTAAAGCTTTACCCTGGTTTGGCCAATCGTGTTCCATTAGCCATGTTAGCATCCTATTTAGGGATTACCGCATCATCCCTGAGCCGGATTCGGAAAAATATCTAATCCCCTCGCAGCATCTAAATTAAATCGCGCCCCCTAATGCATTAGTCACACGAATACGAATCCTTTCGATCAACTCCGATCATTGCGATAAAACCTTAGCCCCGAACCAACTTACCAACGATAAAGCAGTCTTGTTGTGAAGACATTATCTTTCAAATCAGCAGAAAAGTTTGGTAAACTTGTGGTTTCGTTTGTTACATGCTCATTATATACGGTCAATTTTATCCTATTGTTAATCTGATAAGCAAGACCATAGCCCAGCGTACTAAACTTAACATCTCCGTCGGCCGTAAAATTATCGGGCATGCCGATTGTCATGCCACTTGCTTTAGTATTTGGATCATAGACGTCATACGCTAATAGCGCAGTTATACCGGTCTTAGCAATCTCTTGCGTAAACCAAAGGTAATATCCGTTAAATTTCCGCTGATAAAGGTCTGTTGTCGGTTGGGTCGTAAAACTTCTGCTTGCGTAAGGTCCTTTGATATCGGCACCACCCGCTACCCCTGGCTGATCACCAGCAACATATTCTGTTTTAAAGCTGGACTTTCCTAAGCTACTATCAAATTCCAACTGTAAATTGGCGCCATAATAATTCCGACCGATCGCCCTGCCTTCATTCTCGTCGCTGGTATGTGCTGTATAACCATTGCTATTGGGCGTATAATAAGTTTTCGTATCATTACGAACCGAACCTTTATAGAATGAGCCACCAAATCCCAAATGAAGTTTTTTATCCGCTAGGCTATCAAATTTAAAAGCAAGATTACCGATGAGATCTTTTTTGGAATCATAATCCTTAGCCGAATGGCCACTACCATTCACTAAGGCTAAATCTAGGTTTAAGAATTTAACTTTACCTCCAGGATGATAACTTACCATCCCTCCAAGATCACGTTCGCGTGGCATCAGAGTCTGGAATACACGTGCCCGTTCCGGAAAATCACGATAGCCGGATGAGTACACAATAGAGTATCCAAAAGGTCTATTGAAAAGACCCGCCGTTAAACTTAGGCCTTTTTGACTTGGGTGACGCAATTGAATAAAAGCGTCCATCAGTTGTACACCGTCTTGAGTAGCGTCCAATTGAAAGACAATACTAGAGTACGTATCCACGCGGTCAATTTTAAGACGCCCTCTGCGGATCATAAATCTGTTATCCGAATTCTTTGAAAAATCACCACCCGAAAAGGAAGTAATTCCGGGAGATTGCGCCTTCTGAAACTGTGTCTGGAGGTATCCTGTAATCTTGATATCATGTGGATCATAGCTGGAGGGCGCATTGTTATTTTGCGCAAGCGCTAGGACAGGACCTATCAGGGCTAAGAGTAAAAGTGCTTTTTTCATGAGAATTTTAAATAAATTATCTTTTTCGCTTGTGATGATATGATACGAGTAGAATCATTTTTCCATCTTCTATTCCATCATCTTTCAACGGCGTAAAAATAGATTCTCAATATTAAGTTAATATTAATAAATTGTTAGTCTATTAATTTATATCACTTGCGTCCTAAACGTTTAAAAAGTGGCGGTGTTTGGATATAGCAAAGTTGCTATATTTAAATTGCAAAATTATAACCCACCGCCAGGATAAAGTTAAAGGTTTTTAGTCAGATTTTATCTCTTATCGACCGCGAATTAGTGAA
>NZ_DKSP01000248.1:0-2406 GCF_002472745.1 Sphingobacterium sp. UBA7253
TTATGAAAAGAGTCTTATTACAATTATTATGTTTATTGCTGTTTGGAATTAGCAAGGCCAACGCCCAATATTATTTGGACGAAACCGGAAATCATACAACAGATATGAACAAAGCCTATTATTCAAGAAAAGTTACTCCCGAATTTAAAGATGGTAAACAGCAATATATTGTTTTGGAAAAATTTGTGAGTAATGATAAAGTCAAAACAAGCGGAATATCGTTGTCCGGTAAGGTACCCTATAATTATATCGGGCATAAAGAGACCTACTACCCAGATGGCATGCCTAAAAGCAAAGAAACATTTAATGCTAAAGGATATTTGATCGATACGGCTTACTATTATTATCCATCTGGAAAAATCCACTTAATAACACTTAATAATGGAACCAATAACATAACTTGGCAATATAATAGTACCACACAATATCTAGCCTATTTTGATTCTTTGGGAATAAGAAAAATTGAAAATGGGAATGGGATTATACATTTTAAAACCGGATTTAAAAATGATTTTGAAGAAGGCCCTTTAGTTAATAACAAGCGTGAAGGTGAATGGCAAGGAAAGAGTACTGATATTATCCCATATACATTCAAAGAATACTATAAAGATGATAATCTGTTATATGGCGAAATGACCAAAAACGATGGAACTATATCACGTTACGATTCTACGAATTATAATATTGACCCGACCTATTCTGAAGGAATAGGGAAGTTAATGCAATTTATCTCAAATAATTATAATTGTCCATCAAAAGCTTTAAAAGCTGGTGCAAGTGGCACAATACTTATTGGCTTTTTTATTGAAAAGGATGGTAGTTTATCTGATTTTAGGATCTTTCAGGACCTCGGATTTGGCACTGGAGATGCAGGAATAGCTGTCATCAAAAAATCGAAGAAATGGATCCCAAGGGTATATAAAGGCGAATCCGTTCGTGTTGCTTACATGTTACCTATTCGGCTTAACCTGCAGAAAGATTGAAGAACCGTCGCAAAAGTTGGAAGTTAATCCCATTTACAAATTATGATACGATAAAAGTTTTAAATTCATTCCAGAACAGCTTCTTTTTATTCACATCAACAAACATCTCTTCAAAACTGAACGTATTAAAAACCGTCGCAATACGGCCTTTCATGTAGGAATTATGTTCAATAAATGGAAGTTTCAAAGACGCGGGTTCCACACCCAACAATATAATCTTAGTCGGTTGGAAAAACTGCATAATACGCTTAAAATCATTCGGGTTATGGGGATTTGCCAAATTGAGTACCGCAACGGTCTCTTTCGTCAATTTCAAAGCACCAATTGTTTTTTCAAAAGCGCCCAATGCGGCTGGAGAAAAATAGGGGTATTGCTCGTAACGCAAAATAAAGAGTATTCCCTGATCCTTATTTCCTTGATATATAAATTCACCACCCAATACCTCCAGATGATTAACAGTATCGCCGTCCCTGCCGGACTCAATAGCTACAGCGGCTTTCTCTGCACCTAAGCCCACCGCCACATACGAGGTATCCTTCATTTCCGATGATGCTTGTACAACAGCTGCTTGCGCATGAGCACTATTCTCCTCCTGTAAAGGATGTGTAGACAGATCGGCTTGAAAATCAAAACCATTACCAAAGATTGTTTCATCCATTAAGGTCTGAAGTGCAACGGGGTTATCTGTTGTAAGATTGCTCATCGGAAAAAGAAATATTAGACAGTAAAGATAAAGAAGAAAAAGGAGCGAAGAATCGCTCCTTTCTGTATGTCAAAAAGATTAATGACCTAAGATATACGAGAAGATTAATGGCGCAACGATCGTCGCATCAGATTCTACGATAAATTTAGGTGTATCAATATCTAATTTCCCCCAAGTGATTTTCTCGTTTGGAACAGCACCAGAGTAAGAACCGTACGAAGTTGTTGAATCTGAAATTTGACAGAAATAAGCCCAGAAAGGTACTTCTTCCCATTCAAGATCTTGATACATCATCGGAACTACACAGATTGGGAAGTCACCAGAAATACCACCTGCGATTTGGAAAAATCCAACACCTTTACCTGCTGAGTTGTTACGGTACCACTCTGTCAAGTAAATCATGTACTCAATACCAGATTTAACAGTACTCGCTTTCAATTTACCTTTGATCACATTGGAAGCGAAGATATTACCTGTCGTTGAATCTTCCCATCCTGGACATACAATTGGTAAATTTTTCTCCGCAGCAGCAACAATCCAAGAATCTTTTGGGTCGATTTCATAATATTGCTCCAACACACCAGAGTTAACAACCTGATAAAGAAACTCATGTGGTAAGTAACGCTCACCTTTAGCCTCAGCAGCATGCCAAACATCTTCAAGATGTTTCTGCAAACGACGGAAAGCTTCCTCTTCCGGAATACAAGTATCTGTAACACG
>NZ_DKSP01000248.1:2488-3194 GCF_002472745.1 Sphingobacterium sp. UBA7253
AATACAAGTATCTGTAACACGATTATAGTGATTATCCAATAGCTCTCTTTCTTGCTCAGCTGTCAAATCTCTATAATTCGGGATTCTTTTGTAGTGTGAGTGTGCCACAAGGTTCATCACATCCTCTTCCAAATTAGCACCAGTACAAGAAATAAAGTGGACTTTATCTTGACGGATCATTTCTGCCAAAGAAACACCCAATTCAGCGGTAGACATTGCACCTCCCAAAGAGATCAACATTTTTCCACCATCCAATAGATGTTCCTCGTAACCTTTTGCAGCATCTACTAATGCAGCTGCGTTAAAGTGACGGTAATTATGCTCAATAAATTGAGAAATAGGTCCTTTTTGAGTACTCATGATATTTTCTAACTTTTATAAAATAATAAGTATCGCAAAGGTACTGAATATAATCTATTTTCGTCCCAATAGAGATTCAAAACGCGTATAGACCACATTTTTTTAACAAATGTAAAAAAAATGGTATTCCTAGGCTGCGATTATAAACGTGACGCTTCTCCTTCGATCGAAGCTTAGTATTCGAAGCTTTGATCTATTGCATTGGCTAATTTCTGAACAAAATCAGGTTTCACATTTTTATCAATGGCATTGATGTTATCCAGCTCAAGAAGAAGTGCCGGTATTTTAGCACTACGTAAAACAACATGTTTTGTACTGATCTGAGGCCTATTCACCGATAATCCAT
>NZ_DKSP01000248.1:3315-5321 GCF_002472745.1 Sphingobacterium sp. UBA7253
ATAATCCATTTTGGATTAGATTCTGATCTAGGCTAAATGCAAACCTCTGATTATGCTGTTCCAATATATCGTTGGTGACCCCCGATTGGTACAGAATACGAATAGGAAGCTCTTCTCTTGTTTCTACACGATCAAAATGAATGGAAAGCAATAAATCCCCTTCAAAATTGGAACGCTCCTTCAACAATTTAAATTCATCACCTCCACGCGATAATATCACTTTATAGCCTTTATTTTCCAATTCTTGTTTCAAAAGTAAACAGGTTTCCCAGGTCAATGATTTTTCCATCAATCCAGAATATGCCGTTGCACCAGAATCCTTCCCGCCGTGCCCCGGATCCAGGACAATTGTCTTCGTAGTTCTTTCTTTTCCAAAATAAAAGATAGACCAGGAATGCATTGGTGGATTAATAAAAGAGTAAAATAGCAGTAAAAGGCCTAATAAAGGAACGGTCAGCACGTATTGCCATCTTTTCTTTTTAGAGGAAGGTTTTGCCATCATGGCCTGAACCCGTTCAACCAGCTCATGCCTATTGTTAAATAAACTGCTCTGCAATCCAGCAGGACAGGGCTGTTGTGTTAAAGTCAGTAGAAAACGGGCATAGCGGGTGTTACCATATCGATTGGCCAATACCTCGTCAACCTGATATTCATGCACCAAATACAACTGTCTACGCATCCAATAAACAAATGGATTTAGCCAAAAAAGGCAACGAAAAATTTCTATAAACAATTTATCCCGGCGATGTTTAAAAACAATATGCTGGCTCTCATGTTCAAAAATCAATTTTCCATCTGGTGTATCAAGCTGATCTTCTTCCATAACAATTACATGCTGAACTGAACAATTTGCATAATGTCCAAAGGGAGCAACCATCGTAAATCCTTCAAATTTATACTGACTCAGCTGTCCAATACGACGGCCTAAGCGGATATAGCGTAACGCAAATCGGCATAACAAAACAAAAGATACAAGCAGATAACCATAAGCAATGCCATATCCAATCGAAAAGGAATGCCAGAAAGAATCGACCATTTCTGTTTCAGATACGAGATCACCCGAAGCTCCTATCGAATGAGCAACTGTGTTCGATTGTTCAAAAGCGAGCACTGGACTTGTCGGCGAAAGAAATAGTTCGCCCAAACGTACAGTTCCAAATGGCAGAAGCAGACTCAACAAACATAAACCCAGGATAAAATAACGGTTCCATTGAAAAAATGAAAGCTGTCTGAATACCAGAAAATAAAGAACTGCCCCGATTACCAGACTGCAGTTAACTTCAAATAAATAATAAAGTAAGCTATTCATGATCTTCGTGTTTTTTGATGAGTTGTTCTATTTTCTGAATATCCTTCGCCGAAAGCTTCTTTTCTTTTACCATAAAAGACAGTAAGTTTTCAACCGAATCATCAAAATAATGATCGAGCACTCTTGAGAATGATAACTTTCGGTATTGCATCTTCGAAATCAAAGGATAATATTGATAAGTCTTTCCGAAGGCTCTATAACCTACATACTCTTTCTTTTCCAATATTCTTACAATCGAGGAGATTGTATTATAGGGTATGGAACCACTTGGATCCAGATACTCAATAATATCTTTGACAAAGACCTCTTTGAGCTTCCAGATCACCTGCATGACTTCCTCTTCTTTTTTTGTTAATTCTTCCATAATTTGATACGTTGTTTATGCTAACATAAAGCTATAACTTATTTTTCAGTTTTACAACTGAAAAATAAGTTATAAAACTTAAAAATAAGTTTACAGAAGATATTCAATCAAAAAAAAGAAATTAAAACCTACTTTTTCAATAACTTAGAGAAAAACAAATAGGCCGCTACCAAAAAGATAATGATAATAATCAGGACAATAATCTCTTGTGTCCCTATTCCCCAGTTCATACTATTCATAATTTTTTTTCCAATTTAAATGATCCATTTCTCGCATTGATCTAAAAAAGTTTGGTCTATATCTGCCCCGATTCCAATTTAGATCGGAAGAGCG
>NZ_DKSP01000181.1:0-4470 GCF_002472745.1 Sphingobacterium sp. UBA7253
TTAGTTTTTATTTCTATATTTGATTATAAATTGAACGTTTGCGGGCATGTTGTTGCGTGCTGTCTTGGCGCACCTAGTATATATTTAATGTTGAGAAGGCCGATAACGTGAAGAGAATATTGGTTGCTCATTATTCAGGCATGTCCGTGGCGTTCAATTGAAATAATAGGTACATGTGCGTAGGTTATCAGGGCGGGGTCGAGGCATTTTTGAATAAGTCGAACTATTCACTAAGTTGTACCTATGGACTTACCATTTACTAATCATCATATGTTTATTTTTGAAGCCAGGTTTTGAAATCTGGCTTTTTTATTTCTTATGCTATCAATTGTTGTTAATTTTAGTCTTTTACAAAGCTTACATCGGTTATTTTATAGGAAAAATTATCTTTTTCCCGTTCAGTTTCAGGTTTTTCCATTTCACTGTAGTGAACGGTTCCCTTCATCTTGAAGGTTGTATGGGAATCTAGATTGATTTTTTCTCCCTTATCGTCAAATACATAAAAGTTCTTAAGCGTATAATTTTTCTGATCTGCGGGAATTTCAAATAAAACATTGTTTTTTTCTGTCCCTACAGGTAATATAACGCTGAATGCAGTGAATTTTTCAGAACTAAATGCATGGGATTTAACTACGAAATTCATGGCCATAGTTTTTGATTTACCTGATGAGAATGTAAAGGATGGTGCATCAAATTCACCTGTTAACGTAATGGTTTTGTTTTGATTGTCGTAGTTTGATTCGATAGCTTTTACCGTATCGACAGAACTGCCATTGCAAGATGTGAACAACGCTATGGCAGAAGATACTAACAATGATGTCGAAATTAAGTGTTTTGTTTTCATGGGGAAAAATTTCATTAATTGTATATTATTTTGAACATAACATACTTCGTACTGCTATGCTCCTTTTTAATTGTAAAGACCCTTTTTATTGATAGACAACTTCGGCTCATGTATGTTTTGGCAGTTTCGTGAAGATTTCTTTGAATCATCAATATACATGCCTTCATGATGATTTAAGCTCACATTCAATAACATTCGTTGATCAATTTTTATAAAAGTAAGGTATTGAGGAAGAGGTTTTAGCACTTGATTTAAATTCGGGGGGAATGAATTTAAATTCGCATGCCTTGGGCTTTTTTTCGTCTATAAGAGATAGGTAAATGATAAACTCAAGTTTTATTTCGGCGGAAATGTCTGTAAACAGGTTGTAAGGGATTTGATCTTATACTATTAGCCCAATGTTATGATCAATTTTTTGATTTAAAAAAGACCAAGTTAATAACTAAACAGGTGATTGTAAGTAAAGAAGAGCAAGTTCGGATGTTATTCCAAAATACCCAGGGTTTTTCAAAGGCGTCACGTGCAAGTCTTAACGATTTTTCTGAAGATATCGATAGGTCTATCGAGGCTAATTGATTATTTAAGGGTACATTTTGCGTGCCTGTAACCACAAATACACCAATAATATAGCTTAGGCATGCTGCTAGGATTAGATAAAATTTTGGTGAATACAGATCAAAAAATAATATGGTAGCCATGAATAACAAAAGTGGTGCGCCTAGAAAACAGCAGTAAAAAGCTGAGTTTAGTATTTCTTTATTGATATTTTGCATCGCCATCAAAAAGGCTTTATCGTTGAGTTTATGTAGACCCAAATTGACCGAAAAGGTATACGAAAAAAACAAGCCTGATATGATAGCCGAAAATATTGTTGCCAGCGCTAAAATGATGTCTTGCGATTTCATATCTATATTTTTTTTGATGTACAATGTTTTACTGAACCTGATTCTCTAGGTGCTCTAATTTATCAAAGCATTGTTTTCTTATAGCAAATCTTTCGAAGAAGTTGAGGCTTTAAGAAATTACACACTTTCGTTGAGCTCGCCCTTAGACAATACAAAAGTTGTGATAAACAGTGAGTCAATATAGAATAAAAACGACAGTACCCTACTTTTTGTTAAATGATGTTGGCGTTGTTCCTGTGAAAGTCTTAAAGACACGAATAAAGTGCGATTGGTCGGAGAATCCATTTTCATAAACTACTTGCGTTAGCTTTTGGAAATCTTTGCTATTAAGCTGTTTCAAAGCGGCCTGAAACTGTACCATTTTAGCGAATTGTTTAGCGGACACCCCAGTTTCCTTGAAAAACCTTCTTTCAAAAGTTCGGATGTTCAATGCTTCTTTTTTTGCAATTTCCTTAATAATGATTTGGCCCTTTTTTTTGATGATTTCGAGAATTGCTCGCTGAATCGAAAAATCTATGTTATATTTCTTGCTATCGAAAAAGCTGAGGAGCGATTGTGTTAATAGTTGGATGCTGTTTTCAGCATTTGAAGATGAGAATAATGTACTGCTTAGTTGGTGGAAGGCTCTATTTGAAGGAGCATCTAGATCATAGCAGTCGTCGTTTATGCTTTCGGGCGAGATACCCCAAAATCGGCGTAATACAAATGGGTAAAATTGAAAAACGATAATCTGAAAAGGCCCTGTTACATCTATTGAAATCGGTTTTATTGTCTGACCATAGAGAAAAATCGTCGGCATCTTTTTATCATGGGGCTTGATTGTAAAATCACCATAGCATCGTTGAAACAATAGACCAGGGTAACCATCAGCATAAAAAGGTAAGTTTATGCGATCATTTTTCTGACTTTCAAATACCAGGATCGCCTTTACGAATAATGTAATGGATGTATCAGGGCTGATAATTTGAGAATTCATCAATTAACTTTGTTGGCTTTTGATTACGACCTGTTGTACGTTTAAATATACTTAAAAATCTATTATAAGATGGAGTTGCCCTGAGATTTTCATTAGCGGATTTGTAATATCATGGTATATCTAAAGTCTACACATGCAATCCGACTTATTTGAAATAAAAAAGGGGATTTTTTCTTCTCACCTCAAATAATTGTGCATGTTCCAGTAATTTAAATACTCAAAATTGAAACTACCATTATAGCTGGATCCCACTAAATGTATTTGTGTTCAGGTCGGCAGCTGAAAGCGTTTTTAGAAGTTCTCTAGCTGCGGCGCTACCTGCACGGTTTGCACCGATTGTCGATGCTGATGGACCATAACCCACGAGGTGAATTCTTGGTTCTTTAGCGACCATAGTCGCTAGTCTTCCTGCCATTTGAATGCCGCCCTGTTTTTCTTTTGGCAGCACAGCGTCTAGATGGCGCAATGAACTTTTAAAGCCTGTATTCCAAAGTATAACATCTGCTTGTTGTTCTGTTCCATCGGCCCATTTGATCCCCTTTTCTGTTATTTCTTGAAACATTGGAAAACGTTGAAGGACACCCCGTTTTTCCATCTCCTGGATTTTTGTAGAATAGGGGAGGCCCGTAACGGAAACGACAGACAAAGGTGAAAGCCCCAACCGTACACGTTCCTCTACCATAGCAACAGCATTATGCCCAGCCATGTCATCAAATGGCCCCTCTCTGAATAAAGGTGGTCGTCGTGTTACCCAGGTTGTCGTTGTAACCTTCGAGATTTGGTCCAATAGCTGTATGGCAGAAATACCGGCTCCAACAACAATAACATGTTTGCCACGAAAATACTCTGCAGTTTTAAAATCCTTTGTGTGAAGTTGCTCGCCACGAAATAATTCTGCACCTGGATAGGTAGGAATATAGGGGTTTTCCCATGTTCCGGTGGCGTTGATAATACCGAGTGCTGAGAAAAGAGTTTCTGCCGTATCGATATGAAAGCGATCTTGGTACAAGTAGACTTTTTCTACTTTAGCTGGTCGATATACTTGAAGTCCAAATTTTTCTTCATAAAGTTTAAAATAATGGGGAACAGCGGTGTTTGCCTGAACTTCCGCCCCTTTTGTTGATAAAGTCTCCTCAAACGACATGCCGGGCAAATCGTGTATTTTATTGACTGTACTTAAGGTAAGGGAGTCCCAGCGAAATTGCCAGGCTCCTCCTGGTGCAGAGGCTTCATCCAAGATGATAAAATCCGGCCCGATTTTAAGTCCGAGCTTCTTCAAATGATAAGCAGCAGAAAGTCCAGCCTGACCCGCACCAATGACTGCAATTTTTGTTTTGTAGCGAATGTTCTTTATCATACGAGAGTGGAGTTAACGCCAACCAAGTTCGGGAGCTACGTGTTCCAAAATGGCTGAAAGAATGTGGACATTGTAGTCGACCCCTAGCGTATTTGGAATGGTCAATAATAGCGTGTCTGCTTCCTGTATTGCTTCATCTTGCGCTAGTTCTTTCACGAGTTGATCTGGTTCTGCGGCATAACTTCGCCCAAAAATCGTCCGCTTGTCCGATTCTATTACCCCAATTTTATCTGTTTTGTCAGCCTCTTGCCCGAAGTAATAACGATCTAAATCATCGACCAGAGCGAATATGGATCGACTGACCGAAACGCGGGGTTCACCAGGGTGCCCTGCTTCCTTCCAGGCCTCTTTGTATAAACGTATTTGTTCGGCCTGCTGAATATGAAAA
>NZ_DKSP01000181.1:4652-5098 GCF_002472745.1 Sphingobacterium sp. UBA7253
CGGCCTGCTGAATATGAAAAGGTTTGCCATTTTCATCATATTTCAAAGTGGAACTTTGCAGGTGCATCCTGTTTTGAGCAGCCCATACAGCCGTGGCATTCGATGCTGCTCCCCACCAGATACGATCACGTAACCCTTCCGAATGGGGTTCGAGTCTCAGCAAACCGGGCGGGTTTGGAAACATTGGATAGGGATTTGGTTCAGCGAAACCAATTCCTTTAAGTTTTTCTAAAAATTCCAATGCTTTTTGCCTTCCCATATCAGCATCTGTTTCGCCCTCGTTGATATTGTAACCAAAGTAACGCCAACCATCTATTACTTGTTCAGGCGATCCTCTGCTGATGCCGAGCTGCAATCTGCCCCCGGAGATTAGATCTGCAGCTCCTGCGTCTTCCACCATATAAAGGGGGTTTTCATAGCGCATATCGATGACGCCGGTGCCGATC
>NZ_DKSP01000181.1:5261-5604 GCF_002472745.1 Sphingobacterium sp. UBA7253
GATGACGCCGGTGCCGATCTCAATTTTGGAGGTTTTGGCTCCAATGGCCGATAATAGAGGAAAGGGAGATGCTAGCTGATTCGCAAAATGGTGTACACGGAAATATGCACCATCTATGCCTATTTCTTCAGCAGCTACTGCTAGATCGATGGATTGCAATAAAGTATCGCTTGCGGTCTGCGTACTATATGCGGGATGCTTGGACCAATGGCCAAAAGATAAAAAGCCTATTTTTTTCATAAATCACAATGGGATTTGATGTCAATCAAATTTAATAAATGTTGCGATTATTTCGGTAGTCTACATTGTCCGATGGGTGTCAATAATATATGGTTTGAATGAA
>NZ_DKSP01000078.1:0-19886 GCF_002472745.1 Sphingobacterium sp. UBA7253
CGCAAGTGATCACATGAAAACAAATTTATCACCAAGTCTTAAAAAGATTTACGTTCCAGGACTTAACAGTGTTAAACGAATTAATATCGTAAAGACAGCATATGTGTTGAGTGCAATCTTTCTATACAGTTGCTCAACCGGAACAAGTAAACCCATTGATCCACCACCAGTTAACCTTCCGGTCGTTACCATCGAGAACGGTAACGAGACCGTTTACCAGGAATATCCAGCGACTATTGAAGCTTCCGCCAATATTGAGATCAGACCTCAGGTAGAGGGAATTTTGGAAAACATCTATGTCGATGAAGGAGCCAAAGTAACTAAAGGTCAAGCACTTTTCAAGATAAACGACCGCCCCTATCAGGAACAATTAAACCAAGCGAAGGCAAATTTGCTGGCAGCAAAAGCTAGTCTGGAAAATGCGGAGTTAGAAGTCGAAAAGAAAACAAAGCTGGTGAATACCAAAGTACTGACAGACTTCCAGCTAAAAACAGCTATCAGTGCGCGTAATGCCGCTAAAGCAAACGTACAATTGGCACTATCGGCCGTTGAAACCGCAAAAATCAATGTCGGATATACCCTAATACGGGCTTCAGCCGAAGGATACATCGGTAGATTACAGCGCAAGCAAGGGAGTTTGGTTGGTCCTACAGACGCACAACCACTTACAGCATTGTCAAATGTAAGAGATCTTCATGTTTATTTCTCACTGGGAGAAAATGACTTTATTGCATTCAAAAACAATACAGAAGGGAGCAACTTACAACAAAAGCTTCACAACCTCCCTCCGATCAGCCTAGTTCTTTCGGATCAGACAATTTATGATCAGAAAGGAAAAATAGATATGGTGGACGGGCAGTTTGATAAAAATACCGGTGCGATTACACTTCGTGCAACGTTCAACAATCCGGAGGGAGTTTTACGCAATGGAAATACGGGGCGTGTAAGACTACAGAAGAAGTATGAACAAGCATTATTGGTACCGCAGCTTGCTACCCTTGAAATGCAGGATAAAATCTTCGTTTATACCGTTGGTAAAGAAAATAAAGTTGTTCAACAGCCTATTACTGTCATTGGAAAAAGTGGTGCAAACTATCTGGTAAGTAAAGGACTAAATGCCGGAGATCGAATTGTCTACAAAGGCATTGACTTGCTTCAGGATGGTCAGAAAATTACACCACAAGCCTTATCAAGAGATAGCATCAATTCATTATAATATTAGAAAATCACATGCTTAAGAAATTTATAGAAAGACCTGTACTTGCTACCGTTATCTCCATATTACTTGTCATATTGGGGGTGATTGGTATCCTCAAACTGCCATTGCAGCAGTTTCCCGATATTGCACCGCCCGCAGTGCAAGTAACGGCATTATATCCTGGGGCAAATGCCGAAACGGTCCTTCGTGCCGTAGCCCCCTCACTCGAAGAGTCAATCAACGGTGTTGAAAATATGAGCTACATGAGCTCTACCGCCAGTAACGACGGTTCGTTAATGATTACGGTATATTTTAAACTTGGTACAGACCCTGACCAAGCTGCTGTAAACGTCCAAAATCGTGTGGCTCAGGCAACCAGCCAATTGCCGGCTGAGGTTGTACAAGCCGGGATCACCACGGCAAAACAGCAAAACAGCTTGATCATGGTATTGGATCTTTATACGGAAGATCAGAGTAAATACGATCAGACCTTTATTACCAATTACGCCCAGATCAATATTATTCCTGAACTGAAACGGATACCTGGGGTTGGACAAGCATTGCCATTTGGTGGTAGCAAAGACTACTCCATGCGCGTATGGCTCAATCCAAATCAAATGGCGACCTATAAATTAACGCCTGAGGAAGTAATGGCCGCCATCCAAGATAAAAACGTCGAAGCTGCTCCGGGTAAATTCGGAGAGAGCAGCCGTGAAGCTTTTGAATTTGTAATCAAATATAAAGGTAAACTCAACCAGCCAAGTGATTACGAAAATATTATTATCCGCTCCAATACAGACGGTTCTGTACTAAAACTCAAAGACGTCGCTCGTGTCGAACTGGGATCTTATACCTATGCGAGTCATACCCGCATCAACGGTAAAGCAGGATTGAATATTGGGGTAATGCAGCTTGCAGGTTCGAATGCAAATGAAATTCAGATTGCCATTCAAAAATTCATGGAGAAAGCCTCTTTAAGCTTTCCAAAAGGTGTCAAATATCTCGTTTTATACAACACAAAAGATGCACTTGATCAATCTATTGACCAAGTAAAACATACACTAGTTGAAGCATTTATACTGGTATTTTTAGTTGTCTTTCTATTCCTTCAAGATTTTAGATCGACATTGATACCAGCGATTGCGGTACCGGTAGCCATCGTGGGAACATTTTTCTTCATGCAGCTCTTCGGCTTTTCAATCAACCTACTGACTTTGTTTGCTCTGGTACTAGCCATTGGGATTGTCGTCGATGACGCGATTGTGGTTGTGGAGGCTGTTCATGCCAAGATGGAGCATGAAAATCTCCCGCCTAAGCTTGCTACGACATCTGCCATGAGTGAAATCACAGGCGCCATCATCTCGATTACATTGGTGATGTCTGCCGTATTCCTTCCCATCGGCTTTATGGAAGGTTCAACCGGGGTATTTTATAGACAATTTGCTTTCACCTTGGCGATTGCAATCGTTATTTCAGCAATCAATGCCTTGACACTAAGCCCTGCGTTATGTGCGCTCTTCTTAAAACCAACGCATCATGGTCATGCTGATGCCAAGAAACTTAATTTCAAAGAGCGTTTCTTCGCTGGATTCAATGTTGGATTTGATCGGTTGACGAAGAATTATTTAGGTAGTTTACGCTTCTTGATCCGTTATAAGTGGGTTGCATTTGCAGGATTGGGAATTACCCTACTTTTGACTGTATTTATGATCCGTAAAACACCTACTGGATTCATCCCATCAGAGGATCAAGGATTCATTGCTGTATCCTTATCTATGCCAGCAGGGGCCTCTTTGGATCGTACCTCTGGAGCATTGGCCGAAGCGGAGAAACAACTTCAACATGCTGATTTTACCAAAACTTTAAATGTACTTGCTGGTTTCAATATTTTGACACAATCCACAAGTCCATCAGCAGGTGTTGCATTTATCCTCCTTAAACCACATGAAGAACGTGGTAAGATAAAAGACATCAATGCTATTATGGCCGATGTCAATCAGCGATTGGCAAATATCAAAGGCGCAAATTTCTTTGTCTTTACCTTCCCTACTGTCCCAGGATTCAGTAACGTGGATGGTCTGGATATGGTACTGCAGGACCGGACCGGTGGACAACTCGGAAAATTCAGTGGCATAGGCCAAAAGTTTATTGGCGAATTGATGAAACGTCCAGAAATTATGATGGCTTTCACAACCTTTAAAGCGGATTATCCACAATATGAACTCCAGGTAGATGATATCAAAGCAGAACAACTTGGCGTAAGCACAAAAAGCATCTTACAGACTATGCAAGCCTATTTTGGTAGTGCCCAAGCCTCAGATTTTAATCGTTTTGGAAAGTATTATCGTGTGATGGTCCAAGCTGATGCCAAGGATAGAAGTGAACCAACTTCAATGGACGGTATTTTTGTAAAAAACAGATTGGGAGACATGGTTCCCATCAATACATTAGTCAAATTAGAACGTGTATATGGTCCGGAAACAGCATCTCGTTACAACTTATTCAATTCGATTGGAATAAATGCGATACCAAAACCAGGATATAGTTCCGGAGATGCTATCCGTGCAGTTGAAGAAGTTGCAAAACAACAATTGCCGACCGGATTTACTTATGAGTTCTCTGGTATGACTAAAGAAGAAATTGTCTCCGGAGGCCAATCCACATTGATTTTTATTCTCTGTCTGATATTCGTTTATTTTCTGCTTGCGGCACAATATGAAAGCTATATCATTCCATTGGCGGTTATTCTCTCCATTCCTACAGGTATATTTGGGGTCTTCGCAGCAATTAGCTTCACTGATATTGCCAACAACATCTATGTACAAGTCGCACTCGTTATGTTGATTGGATTATTGGCCAAAAATGCCATTCTGATCGTAGAATTTGCCATCCAAGGGCGCAAACAGGGACTATCAATTCCTAGTGCCGCACTTAAAGCAGCGGGATTACGTTTGAGACCTATTATTATGACTTCTTTAGCTTTTATCGTTGGTATGATTCCAATGATGACAGCGGTAGGTCCATCAGCGCAAGGAAATCACTCAATCAGTATTGCCGCTGCGGGCGGGATGTTCACTGGAGTAGTTTTAGGGCTCTTTATTATCCCTATTCTCTTTATTTTCTTCCAATTTATCCAAGAGAAAATAGGAGGCTCTCCAAAGCAAAAACAACATGAAAACAATGCCGTTTCGTTGGAAATACCCGTGCATACAAACAATTAGTATATCATGACAGCATTTAAATATATGAATAGTAAATCAAAATTACTGACGGTTTTCATCTTATCTTTTGTCGCATGGTCTTGCAAAACAGATAAGTTGGTCAGCAATCAACACCTTGCCCCCAACTTACCCGAACAGTACCGTGACCAGGCTAAAGCTCCGCAGGAAACTAGCATAGGTTCTATTCCATGGCGTGATTTTTTTAAGGATCAAGTCTTACAAACCTTGATCGATAGTGCGATACAACATAACTTAGATATGCAACTGGCACTAAAAAATATAGAAGCGTCTCAACTGAGCCTGAAACAAGCAAAAGCTAACTATCTTCCCACGGCCCAACTACAGATCCGCGGAAATAGCACCAACCCATCCAATAATAGTATGAATGGATTGAGCCTGGGGCAGTTTTTAGGCCAACACCATGTGGAAGATTATACGGCATCCTTAGGTTTATCCTGGGAGGCCGACATATGGGGTAAAATCAAAAACCAAAATATCGCTGCTTTAGCTTCCTATCTACAGACAGAAGAAGCGAAAAAAGTAATTCAAACCCAATTAATTGCACAAGTTGCACAAGGTTATTATCAACTACTGATGCTTTATCAATTGCGTGATATCGCCAAACAAAACTTGCAATTGAGCGATACAACTTTACGTATTGTCCAGCAACAATATGAAGTTGGTGACATTACGCTGCTTGCATTGGAACAGGTCGATGCGCAGCGGTTGTCTGCTGCGGCCTTGATCCCCGACTTTGAACAACAGATCCGTATTCAGGAAAATGCCATTCAGATTCTTAGCGGAAAACTCCCGCAGGAAATTAAAATAGCGGAGAAATTGTCGAATATTCAATTCCCCGAAGAATTAGCAACTGGCGTCCCAGCCGATTTGTTAAGTCATCGACCGGATGTAAAACAAGCTGAACTGGCTATTACAGCTTCACAAGCTTATCAACAATACGCAAAAGCACGCATGTATCCTTCCTTGGTTATTAGCGCCGAAGCAGGAGTAAATGCATTCAAGGCAAGCAATTGGTTCAACTTACCAGCTTCATTATTTGGGGCAATTACAGGAAGTATTACGCAGCCAATTTTACAGCGGAAGGAATTGAAAACTCAATATGAACTGGCACGTGTCGAACAAGAAAAGAACGTACTGATCTTCAAGCAAAAAGTAATCTCAGCAGCTGGAGAAGTTTCCGATGCTTTAATTTCAATTCAAAAATTGAAAGAAAAACAAAAGATTACTTTGGATAGAACGACACGTCTAAAGGAAGCAACGAAGCACGCCAATCTTTTATTTGAAACAGGAATGGCCACTTACTTGGAAGTAATTACAGCACAAAGCAATATCTTGCAAAGTGAGCTCGAACTTGCTCAGGTAAAAAAAGCGGAGCTTTCTGCAGTTGTTGACCTGTATCGTTCATTAGGTGGTGGATGGAGCAACAATTAATGCTGTAAAAAAAGCAATTTTCTAATTTTATTATACATATCTGGTAGATGGGGGGCTTTCGGGTCCCCTGTTTTATTTTTATCCGAAGCGCATTCTTCCATCACCTTTAATTTGTTTCCATGTAAAGCATACTTCAAAGCAAATTAAAAGCAAGCTTTTTCTTTTGTTTAACCTTCTTGTACAACGCGATCTCATTCAATTTATAAATCCTTCAAACCTTGGAATAAAAGAGACAAATGCAGCTGAAACAATGCGATTATTTTTGTGACATCATATAAATTTTATAAAATGAGAGATTTAAAAAAAATTGTATTAGCGGTATGTATCGCCTTAAGCACATTAGTAGCGATGAGCTGCAGTAAAGATGACGAAACTGTTGTTGAGCCACAATATTGGCCAGTACACCCTGGGAAACAACAAACGCAAAGAATAATAAAGGAGAAAGTGTAGTGTTAACAGATGCTAACGTGTCAAATTTTGTAGGATTTGCTTATTTCAAATCTGACGGTACATTTACAATGTTCAATCTTGACAATTCTCCCAAAATGCACGGCGACTGGACCGTATCTGCAGATGGTAAAACGAGAACAATTGTTGCTAAAAATGCTGCTGGTGAAACATTGTTTACTCGTGTGGTTGATATTACTGTATTAACGAAGAAAGAATTCACGTATAGAGTTTATCCAAACGCGAATGACAAAACAATCTATTTCGATATTATCCATACACCAACAACGCATCAAGAGCCAAAATAATTTACACGATAACACATCGAAAAAATAGTTACTTCAGTAAAACAGAAAGGCTTGACGAAACGATGTCAAGCCTTTCTGTTTATAGCTAAAAACGAGCCCCTTAACCAGAGTCATTCTTTTACACTGTTATATCAACAGATCACAAAAAAAACAATAACAACAAGATTTACAATCCATTAAAAAAAACAGAACATCCGAATTTCATAAAAAATTATATTCTGATATGCCAAGGCAAGATAATCTATCGGCCTTCGTCAATATACGTCTGAGTACATCAAATTGATATTTCAGTCGGGGCTTTATACGCTTCAGCAGAAATTTGTCGTCCAATACTAAAAGGAATTACGAAATTTGCATAGATTTCACCGATACATATAAGTTAAAAGAATGCAGGATATAGCGATCTATAAAAACGATAAGACTCTAATTAGTACAAATAAAAAAAGGCTGATATTTACCTTTCTGTCCTTTCTGCTTATTTATCTCGTCGCCTATATTATTGATCCTTTCTCGAGTTGCTGGGATGGCTATTTTAAACGGAATATGTTCGAAATACTCGGTGAATGGACATTTACGATCATTTACAGCTTTATCATTTCCGAATTTAGTATCATTGTCCATGACAAGCTTAATAAGTTCTTAACTTGGAAAGATAGTCCGACAGAGCGACTTCTACTTGAAACCGTCATCAACCTTTTTGCAGTACTCTTTATCAATTTACTGCTGGAGTACCTGATTTCAAAATATTATTTTGGACCTCAAAATGTTACTATAGCCCCATCTTTGGAGGAAAAAAGGGGGATGATTCAAAACATTACAATCAGTGTATTGATTGCGCTCATGATAATGGGGATCAATATTGGTAGTCATTTGATCACTAACTGGAAAAATGAGTCCATGCGTGCGGCAAAGCTCGATCAGGTCATTCTTGAAACAGAACTTCAATCGTTAAAATTACAGATCGACCCCCATTTTGTCTTTAATAACCTGAGCGTGCTCTCAGAAATCATCCTCGAAGACCAACAATTAGGCTATGAATATGCAGAAAACTTCTCCAAAATATATCGCTACCTTCTTGTCAATTCCAAAAAGGACATTATCTCACTCGACGAAGAACTCAACTTTCTAAATTCATACATATTTCTCATCAAAAACCGATTTGGCGATGGCGTAAACTTCGAAATAAACGTCAATCCCGCCAAACGCAATTGCCAATTACCTCCCCTTACCTTACAATTATTGGTAGAAAATGCATTAAAGCATAATCAGACAAATAAGAAAAAACCGCTGAAAATAAAGGTATACACCAACTCCCAGAATCAACTTGTTGTTGAAAATATATTAATCCCTATTGAGAATGTATCCGAATCATCGGGAATCGGGATTTCAAACATCATTAAGAGATACGATTTGCTATCCAACTTAAAACTGCAAATAAAGAATGATGGCAAAACATTTAACGTTATCCTCCCACTTTTAGCGCAAGCATAATGAATATAACCAAAGTATTAATCATCGAGGACGAAAAACTCAATGCCGATCGTTTAAAACGACTTTTGAAGGAAATAAAGCCATCCATCGTTATTTTAGATGTCCTTGATAATATCGCTGATAGCATCAACTGGTTCAATAGCAATGAACTTCCCGACCCCGTGATGATGGATATTCGTCTATCCGATGGTTTAAGCTTTGAAATATTAGAGACTATAAAAATAGACTGCCCAATCATATTTACAACAGCATTTGACGAATACGCTGTGAGGGCCTTTAAATTCAATAGCATAGATTATTTGCTTAAGCCTGTAGAAAAAACAGAGCTGGAAAATGCCATCCAAAAACTTGACTATCAAAAAGATCTCCAGATCCACCAACAACCGCTTCAAGGTTTATTGGATTTTATCTATCCGAAAGATTTTCGCTCACGCTTTCTAATTCCATTCAAAGACGGCTATAAAACCGTTCTTGTTGAAGAGATATTATACTTCTACTCCGAATTTAAACTTACCCATGCGCAACTCAAATGTGGCACTGTCGAAATTGTCCCTCAAACAATGGAAGAACTCGAACAGCAATTAAATCCAAAAGTATTTTTTCGCGCCAACAGGCAATTCATTGTGCATATAGATGCGATCAAAAGATTACATAACCACTTCAACGGAAAACTAAAAATAGAAATTAAAAATAACGATCAAGTGGAAATCCTTGTGAGCAGAGAAAAGGCTCAACTGCTAAAAAATTGGTTAGACTATTAATATTAAAACTGATCCGCTTACTCCTTTTTTCGTCAGAAAGGTAAAGTAAGTTTTTCGCGATGAAGAAGGGGATGTCAATCGGTAAGACCAATATCTCCAACACAATTGGATCGGATCATTTAATATCGTAAAATTCAGATCATCACTGATACGTTTCAGTAAGCAATTGTAACGTCTCGGTAGATTTCTTTGCCTTATGGCTTAAAAGAATTCTTTTCTTTGTTTCATTATAAAATGATAAAATGGCACAAAGAACGATGACTTTAAAACCTTTCCTTACACTTATTACAGCAGCAGCATTATTATCGTCCTGTGGAGGCAACCAAGAACAACCGCAAGAGCAGGCAGTTACTGTTGACTTTATCGAATTATCTCCTACCCACGCGGAGACCGAAAAAAAATATCCTGGTACATTAGAGGGGACCGTCAACGTCGATGTCAAAGCGCAGGTAACGGGGTATCTCGAGCAGATTTATGTCAAAGAAGGAGACTATGTATCCCAGGGTCAACCCCTTTTCAAAATAAAAGCTGATGTCTACAACGAACAAGTAAACAACAGCAAGGCAGCTTACCAAGCTGCTTTATCGGCAGAACAAAACGCGAAATTGGAGATTGAAAAAATCAAACCACTTGTTGAGGGTAAAGTGTATACCGAATTACAGTTAAAAACTGCAGAGGCCAATTATGCCGCAGCTAAAGCGCAGGTAGCGCAAGCACAAGCTGCACTCGGTTCATCTCAAATAAATGCCAAATTTACGTTGATAAATGCGCCAGTGAGTGGTTATATCGGCCGTATTCCTAATCGGATCGGAAATTTAATTACCGCAGCAGATGCGACACCTTTAACAACGCTATCTGAAATCAATACCGTAAATGTATATTTTTCATTGAGTGAGGCCGATTTTATAGCCTTTATCAAAGATCATAATAACAAAACATCCAATCAACAAGCAACGCTATTACTGGCTGATGGAACAGCATACAACCATTCGGGGAAAGTAGAGTTAGCCAGTGGTAACATCGACAGAACAACAGGAAGCATGGCACTTAAAGCAAGTTTCATCAATCCCGAAAAAATTCTCCGTTCGGGTGGCTCAGCAAAAGTAATCTTGAAAAAAGCGCATGAAAACGTATTGTTGGTACCTATGGCCGCTGTAAAGGATATTCAAGACCGCTATTTCGTTTATGTTATTGGTGAGAAAAATAAAATTTCCATGAAACAGATTGAAATTGCAGGTAATACAGCTAACGCCTATTTACTAAAATCGGGACTCACAGCTGGTGAAAAAATCGTTATGAATAGAATTGACATGCTTAATGATGGAATGCAAGTTCAACCGACTAAAAAATCCACCATGTAACAAGAATAGCAGGTATAGCAAAAGCTGAACTGCTCAAAGAAAGGCAACAAGGCTATACATTCAGTATTCACTTTTGAAAAAAAAACGATACTAAAAGCTTTATAAAATTTAAACTAAAATGTTAAAGAAATTTATTGACAGGCCAGTTTTGGCAACTGTTATATCTATCATATTTGTCATACTGGGGGTCATCGGTCTTTTTAGGTTGCCTCAAACGCGATTCCCGGATATCGCCCCGCCCACGGTTCAAGTTACCGGAAGCTATCCCGGAGGAAATAGCGAAACAGTATTGAGGTCAGTTGTTACACCCCTTGAAGAGCAAATCAATGGTGTGGAGGACATGGAGTACATTACATCTACTGCAAGTAATGACGGTACATTCTCTGTACGCATTGTCTTTAAAGCAGGTGTAAATCCAGATCAGGCAGCCGTAAATGTGCAAAACAGAGTACAACAGGCTACTCCTATCCTGCCACAGGAAGTTGTCCGAATGGGATTAACGACCTCCAAGCAACAAAATAGTATGATCATGATATTTAATATCTATACAGAAGATAATAAAAAATATGATGAACTATTTTTACAGAATTATGTGAACATCAACTTGATCCCGCAGATCAAGCGTGTACCTGGGGTAGGTCAGGCCATGGTATTCGGTTCCAAAGACTATTCGATGCGTGTATGGTTGAATCCGCAAAAAATGGCGAGTTATGGACTTGTGCCACAAGAAGTCATTGCTGCAATTTCCAAACAAAGTTTGGAATCTGCACCTGGAAAATTAGGGGAAGAATCAAAAGCACCACTGGAATATGTCATACGCTATAAAGGGAAAAAGAACCTTCCTGAACAGTATGAAAACATTATCGTCAAAAACAATAACGTTCAGATCGTACGCTTAAAGGATGTGGCACGTATCGAGTTTGGCTCAATTAGTTATAGTGGTAATTCGCAAAATAATGGCCTCAATACCGTTACCATTGGTATATTCCAGACATCAGGCTCCAACGCCAATGAAATTGAAATCGGAATCGACAAACAGATTGAAATAGCGCAACGCTCTTTCCCTCCTGGGATCAAGATTTTTAAATTGATCAGTACCAAAGAACGCTTGGATGAAAGTACGGCACAAGTACGTTCGACATTGATTGAAGCCTTCATATTGGTTTTCCTCGTTGTATTTTTGTTCCTACAGGATATACGGTCGACTATTATTCCAGCAATCGCAGTACCAGTAGCTATCGTAGGTACGTTCTTCTTCCTGCTGGTGTTTGGCTTTACCATCAATATATTGACGTTATTTGCCTTAGTACTCGCCATTGGTATCGTTGTCGATGATGCAATTGTCGTTGTCGAAGCAGTACACGGAAAGATGGAGACTTCCAACTTAACCGGCAAGCAGGCTACCCATAGTGCCATGAGTGAAATCACAGGAGCTGTAATCTCCATTACCTTGGTTATGTGTGCAGTTTTTATTCCCATTGGATTTATGACAGGTTCATCGGGCATGTTTTATAAACAGTTTGCCTATACCCTTGTTATCGCCATTGTGATCTCTGCGATCAATGCCTTGACTTTAACACCAGCACTCTGCGCATTATTGCTTAAAAATACACACGCCGAAAATCACGATGGGCTGAGCCCAAAAACAGGATTTTCTCAACGTTTTTTCAAAGCGTTTAATGCTGGCTTCGAAAACATGACCAACCGATACGTTGGTTCATTAAAATTCCTGGCAAAGAAAAAATGGATTTCGGCACTTTTGATCCTAGCGACAATTGGCGTTGCCGGATACCTCATGACAAGCACTTCCAAAAGTTTTGTACCAATGGAGGATGATAACTTTGTTGTATACAGTTTGGAAATGCCCCCAGGAACGGGACTTGATCGAACCACAAAAGCAGTAGAAAAAATCGAAAAACTACTTGCCGATATCCCTTCTATTGAAAGCCATACAAGTATTACTGGATTCAATATGATCGGTAACAACTCCAGCGCAGCCTATGCAACAGGATTTATACGCCTGAAAGATAAAAAGAAACGTGGTGAGATGAACGATATCGATCAGATTCACCAAGTGATCTCGCAAAAATTATCCAGTGTCAAAGAAGGTAACGCTATGGCCTTCCGCTCCCCTCCTGTTGATGGTTATGGTATGATGAATGGCGCGGAACTCGTTTTGCAGGACAGGGCTGGTAAATCGCCGGTAGAGCTCAAAGCAATGTCCGACTCCGTTATTGCGCAGATTATGAAACAACCCGGGGTGCAGTTTGCTTATACCATGTTCAGAGCAGATTATCCACAGATGGAGTTAGAAGTAGATGAAGACAAAGCTGCCCAACTTGGCGTAGATGTCAGTGAAATGCTTTCGTCCGTTCAAACTTACTTTGCGGGTGACCAATCATTGAATTTCAATCGTTTCGGTAAATTCTATCGGATAGCAGTTAAAGCGGATGGCATCTATAGAACCGATAAAGAAGCCTTCAACGAAATATTTGTCAAGAATAATCTTGGCCAAATGGTTCCGGTGAACACTTTGGTTACACTTCGTAAAGTTTATGGTCCTGAGTCGGTAACTCGTTATAATTTATACAATTCACTCACGATAAACGTGGTTAGTACACCTGGTATCAGTAATGGTGCGATCATGGAAACATTGGAGAAAAATGTATTGACCAAATTACCGGGAGACTATAGCTACGAATGGACGGGACTTAGCTTGGAAGAGAAGTCTTCGGGCAATCAGACTGTGCTTATCCTAGCATTAAGCTTACTATTTGTATATTTCTTACTATCAGCACAGTATGAAAGTTATTTATTGCCCCTTGCCGTCCTGTTATCAATCCCAACAGGTATGATCGGTTCTTTCCTAGGAACACGTGCCATTGGATTGGACAACAATATCTACGTCCAGGTCGGCTTGATCATGCTCATCGGTCTTTTGGCAAAAAATGCCATTTTGATTGTTGAATTTGCTTTACAGCGGAGAAGAGCAGGCTCCTCACTCATTGATTCGGCTTTAGAAGGCGCAAGAGCTCGTCTACGCCCAATCTTGATGACTTCATTGGCTTTCATTGCGGGTATGGTCCCCTTGATGTTTGCGACCGGCGGAACGGCTACAGGTAACCATTCCATCAGTACCGGAGCAGCAATGGGTATGTTAAGCGGTGTTATCCTTGGGGTAATTATTATACCATTACTGTACCTGGTGTTCCAATATTTGCAAGAAAAAGTTTCGGGTAAAAAGCTTACGGACAATACAGTACACAATACAAACGATTAAAATGAAAAGATTTCATCACTATATAACAATTTTTGCAAGCACTACCCTGTTGTTGTCCGCATGCAGCGTGGGGAAAAAATACACACGTCAGGAGATAGCAATGCCCGAAAATTTCAAAAACAGCGAGGTTGTCGTAACATCTGATACGCTACAACTATCCTGGCGTAACTTTGTACAGGATCCCTTGTTGACCTCACTCATTGAGAAGGCATTATCCAACAATACAGACGTCAATGTTGCACTCCTCAACATGCAACAATTGGAACTCGCGTACAAGCAGTCTAAGAAAGGGTTACTGCCAACAGCTGATTTAAGCGTTGGAGCGAATAGAACCTGGTTATCGAGCAACTCCTTGAATGGCTCGCTGAGTGACCAATTTATCGGGACACCTTATATGGACGATTATAGTGCCACGCTCAGATTGTCTTGGGAAGCCGATATCTGGGGAAAGGTAAAAATGCAAAAAGAGGAATCTATGGCCAATTTTTTTGGCCAAAAGGAAAATTTATCGGCTCTGAAAACCCGGGTTATTGTACAGGTCATCCAGTCCTATTATAATCTGATTGCTTTGGATGAGCAGCTTAAGATTGCACAAAGAAATGTTCAATTGAGCGACAGCACACTGAATATGATACGTTTGCAATACAACTCATCACTGGTCAGTTCGCTTGCCGTGGAGCAAGCCGAAGCTCAGAAGAAAACTGCTGAATTGTTGATTCCCCTAGCCCATCAAAACATGGCTGTAGAAGAAAATGCACTGAGCATTCTTTGCGGAAGTTTCCCTCAGGGCATTCAACGTACAGCAAGTTTAGATGATACGATTGTTGGAGACGGACTTGCTACAGGGGTGCCGGCCGAACTCTTGAGCCGCAGACCAGATGTCAGAGCAGCTGAATACGCGGTTGTGGCTGCCACAAGCAGAATGGGACTCGCCAAAGCGGCGATGTACCCTTCCCTAAGCTTGACACCATCCATTGGTACAAACTCCATTCAATTTAACAAATGGTTTGATCTACCGGGTTCGATTGTGAAAACAATAGCGGGGAATATTGCACAGCCAATTTTCCAGAAAGGTGCTTTAAAAACAAACTATGAGATATCAGTCATCGAACGCGAAAAGATAGCATTGAAGTTTAAACAGTCGGTTATGGTTGCAGTTTCAGAAGTTTCTGATGCCTTGGCAAAAATCAAACATACGGAACAGCGCCTGCAACTTATCCACGCCAAATCAAATGCCCTCGCCAAAGCCACCGCTGATGCAGCCTTACTTTATAAAAGTGGGATGGCAAACTATTTGGAAGTGATAACTGCCCAAAACAATGCGCTCCAAAATGATTTGGAACGTATTACAGTAAAACGGGAAAAGCTCAACGCAGCTATAGATCTTTATCGTGCACTGGGTGGCGGAACAGATACTTTACCGCCAAATACGCCATAGAATCACAAAATAAAGGCAACTGACTAAATATATGCCCCTAGAACCAAAGACTTTCTAGGGGCTTTTTCATTCCTTTTTTGCAGCTGCGCCCAAAATTTCCTATCTTCGGGTAAATACAAATATGATGAATAGAACGAGTTGTCTTCCCCCTCCAATAGCGTAATATTTTTTCTCTATATTACTGAAGCCCAATACCAGAAATGGACCGATTTGCTGTGCTTCTTATTTACGATCAATTTTATTATTTAACACCTTTCGTCCTTCATGGACGGAACCGGAAGACAATTTCTTATGAAACATTCATATTTCATGCTGCACCTTGCTGTGCTGTGCCTGGGACTATCTGGCGTATTTGGAAAAGCGATTTCACTCAACGAGGGGATACTCACATGGTACCGTGTATTTTTAGCTGCCGTTATCCTATTTTTTATTCTAAAATGGTATAAAATACCTACCGATTTTACGTTCAAAGAGAAACTACATATTGCAAAAAATGGGCTACTATTGACAGCATCCTGGCTATTATTCTATGCTAGCATCAAATATTCAAACATTTCCATCGGCGTGATCTGCTACTGTATGGCAAGTTTTTTCACCGCTATTTTTTCACCGATGATCAATAAAACGAAATTCAGATTGTCTGAACTTCTGTTGAGTGGACTTACGTTGTGTGGGATAGCACTGATATTTCACTTCGATACCTCACACCAGCTTGGCATAGTCTTAGGGATAATTTCTCCGGCTTTTGCCTCACTCTATGCGGTTCACAATGAAAAATTGACCAAAAAGTACAACGCAATATGCATTAACTATTATCAAATGATCGGTGGAACAATAGGGCTGGCATGTCTACTTCCTTTTTACATTCAGCACTATCCAATCAGCACTTTCATTCCCGATGCCCTGGATATTTTCTATCTGATCATCCTATCTTTATGTTGCACTGTGGGAGTCTATCTCGCATTTACAGAAATCTTAAAGAAGATATCAGCATTTACATTGAACTTAAGCTTAAATCTTGAGCCAGTATATGCTATTTTGATTGCATTTTTACTTCTTAATGAAGCAAGAGAATTAAACCTATCCTTCTATGTTGGACTGTTTTTGGTTGTTTCATCTGTGTTATTGCAGTATTGGATCAGTAGTAAAAAGAGCGCTTAACAACCTCCATTCATTTCCCAGTCTAACGAAGATTGGGAAATGAATATTGTTTCCTCCTTGTGCCAAGCAGGTAGCCCCGATAAACAGGTAGCCCCCAAAAAACATGTTGAAAAGAAAAATGTGTGTCATTTTCAACAAAGCCTTATATTTATGAAACGGTTCGGGTTTTAATTCCAAAACCGGCACAACCGGTCAAGCAATTTATTATATATACATTAAATAGATAGTTCCGTTATGAGCAATAGCAGTACAGAAAACAAATTTGTCAATCAGCAGATCCAATACCTTGAGTTTGTATCAAGCGACCTTGAACGTGCCAAAGCATTCTACTCAACGAGTTTCGGTTGGGAGTTTACGGATTACGGACCAGCATATACGGCTTTTGGCGGAAAATATGTTGATGGTGGTTTTACACTTGGTGACCCCAGAAATGGCAGTATTCTCGTCGTTATCTATGCCGACGATCTGCAGGCTACGCGTGATCAGGTTATCCGTGCTGGCGGGACTATATTAAAAGATATTTTTAGCTTTCCCGGAGGAAAAAGATTTCAGTTCCAGGATCCTGACGGATATGAATTGGCCGTATGGACTGTTGAATAAAAGTTGAATACAGTATATACTCAAATACAAAGCCCCCATATTTTTCTCATATGGGGGCTTTGTATTTTAAAATCAGGCTCTTTTAGCTTTCTGATAGTTTTTATTTTTATTCCTATTGAAACGCTTCTTCTTATGCTGTGGATTCTTTTTGGCAGGATTATAAGTAGGTCCCGCTTCAAACCCCTCTGGCAATGGAAGTTGTTCAATCGGATAACCTATTAAATTCTCGATCTGAGCGAAACGGTTTTGGTCTTTCTCATTGACAAAGGTAATGGCTGTTCCTGTAGTTGCTGCCCGCGCAGTACGTCCAATACGGTGTACGTAGTCTTCCGGATCCGGTGGAACATCGTAATTAACGACCAAACTGATCCCCACCACATCGATACCGCGAGATATCACATCTGTCCCTACCAGTACCCGTACCTGACGAGACCGGAATCTAGCCATGATATCTTCCCGTTTCGACTGCTCGAGATCCGAATGGAAACCTTCCGCATCAATCCCCTGCTTCTGTAATTCCTGAGCGAGAAGTTTGACTGTAGTTTTTTGGGATGCAAAAATAATAACAGATACATAGTTGGGATCCTTCAGTATATTCTTCAGAAGCTCCATTTTCTGTTGATCATAGGCAAGATATACACGTTGATCTATCCCTTCCGAAGGTTTAGAAATGGCAATATTGACTTCCACAGGCTCTTGCAGAATTTTTCGGGCAAAAGACCTGATCTTCATCGGCATCGTCGCCGAAAACAAAAGCATCTGCTTTTTCTTCGGTAGATAACTTACAATACGTAAAATATCGTCTTGAAATCCCATATCCAGCATACTATCGGCTTCATCCAAAACAAAGTGCTTTAAATGAGAGAGATCAATCTTCATGGAGGTAAGATGGCTTATCAACCTTCCCGGCGTAGCAACAATAATATTTACCCCCTCTCGTATGGCCCGTTTTTGCTGTTCATACCCCATACCATCACCACCACCATAAATGGCTATGGATGTTGCACCCGTATAATAAGACATGCCCATAATCTGCTGGTCAATTTGCATAGCAAGTTCCCGGGTCGGAACAAGGATAATAGCGAGGATAGATTCCCTTGAATTCCGTGCTATTGCATCGAGGATCGGCAACATATAAGCTGCTGTTTTACCTGTACCTGTCTGTGCACAGGCAATCATATCTTTTCCCTCTTTAATAATCGGGATGGTCTGTTCTTGGATCGGCGTAGCCTCCTCAAACATCATACTTTCTAAACCTTCTTCCAAAGCTGGAACAAAGCCAAATTCATCAAATCTCAACGTATTGTTTTTATTGTTGTGCCCTAAATTACTAAATCTAATTCATAAAAGTCTAAAATTAATACCTATAGCTCGTTATCCGCTTTCAAATAGATGTCCAGATAGGATTAATCCATGAGAGAATCAGAAATAAATTTGACCAAAAACAACTGTCCTACATATTCCTGTAAGCCAAGCATACGACTGCTATCTATTCAAAATCTAATCAATAACCTCTGTTTTCTTTGCGGCTGACACTGCGCTCAAAACAACATAGCCTAGCAAGCCAGCGCATAAAGAAGCGATCAGAACCGCGAACTTTGCTTCTTCAATCAGCATGCTATCATCAAAAGATAGTATCGAGATGAAGATCGACATCGTGAAACCGATTCCCCCCAACAAACCTACACCAAAAATCTGTTTCCAGCCAGCCCCTTCCGGTAATTGCGCAATCTTCAATTTTTTAGCAATAAAACAGATCAAAAATATCCCAATTGATTTACCAGCGATTAGGCCAAGGATAATACCGATCCCCAATTTTGAAGTCAAACCACCAATCATTTCCCCATGGATTGGAATAAGCGTATTCGCAAATGCAAACAAAGGAATGATAATGAAATTGACAGGTTTGGTCAATAGATGCTCAAGTTTTTCCAAGGGAGATTCTTCCGCATCCGGTGTTGTCGGCAGCGTCATGGCCACCAGCACGCCAGCTATTGTTGCATGAATACCCGAGTGGTGAACAAAGTACCAAATAAATAGTCCCGGAATCAGGTAAGCCCATATCGCTTTAACGCCCAATTTATTTAACACGATCAAAAACAGAAATATACCTAAAGCAATAAATAAATAGGTCGCATGAATACCATTGCTATAAAAGATCGCAATAACCAATATGGCAAGTAGGTCGTCAACAATCGCTAGCGCAGCCAAAAAGATCTTAAGACTGGCAGGTACCTTATTTCCCAGAAGCGTGATAACTGCTAAAGCAAATGCAATATCCGTTGCCATAGGGATTCCCCAGCCGTTTGCAGTATCGGTTCCCTGATTTAATGCAAAATAAATGATGGCAGGCAAAAGTGCTCCACCAACCGCAGCCAAAATGGGCAGAATTGCTTTACTTGGCGATGAGAGTTCACCCTCTACAATTTCACGTTTTATCTCGAGGCCCACCAGTAAAAAGAAAATCGCCATCAAACCATCGTTGAGCCACAACAACCACGAATATTTTAAATGAATATGATCGCTCTCAAAGCCTACTTCCCGGTTCAGAAATTCCATTACACTGGCATACAATGATGTATTTGCTACGATCAATGCCAGAATAACACAGGAAAAAAGTATAATTCCGCCTGCAAAGCTGGATTTTAAGAACTCTCTAAAGACAGTTAAATTGATAAGTTTTGACATGATTTGAATATCTAAAAACGCTTACAAAGGTTCACAAGATACGATTTTTAGGACCATTTACCGAATTCCCTAAACAATATCCGGAGCTATATCCAATGTAAAAAAGCTGAATTAGCTGTGTTTTATCAGTGGTAAAGCTCCTCTCCTATCCTTTTATTTTTCGAACCTAACGAATCAAATGTGAGAAACAGACATTATAACTTAAAATTTCATAAAAATCTAACTTATTTTTTACCGAATTAATTTGACTTTGTTGCAAAAAATACTTAGCTTGCTACTATAGTTAATAAACCGTTTATTATGTGCAAGAAGTGGATTTTCATGGTGCTTCTTTTCGTAGCAAATTTTACATATGCGCAGACGACAGAGGATAAAACCCAACATTCAGGTTCCCATTACATTATTTTAGCAATCATCGCTATCATTGTCATTGTTTATATATTATACAGGAGGCAAAAGAGGAAATTTAATGAATAAGGG
>NZ_DKSP01000184.1:0-6612 GCF_002472745.1 Sphingobacterium sp. UBA7253
CGTTTAGGACGCAAGTGATAGGATTTCTATTTTTTATTGTTCCAGTTGTATTGAAATGAAAAAAAAACATAATGTACACAAGAGAAAACCTGCTGTTAAGAGGAGAAAGAGAAAACATACCTCTACTATATCCCAGAAGTCTTTTAAAGAGAGAAAATCACCCTTTTTGATTTTTATGGTCATTATACTGTCCATTATAACAATAATTACAATCATCGTTCAGATAAAACATATATATATACATATTTCAGGAAGAGGGCATTAAAATTCAATAATCAACTTAAAATTTTAGTAATGTTAGGTACTGTATTCACAGTATTTGATTGTGTTTTAGAAGAAGTTGATTGTTAGATTAGTAGTTCAAAATTACGAATTCGAATTATTTATAATAATCCCCTCAACTAACATTTATAGAAATAATAAACAGATAATTGAGGTCAAGATTTTAGGTGTTAAAAGTGTGTCAATATTCAATAAAGGTTTTAAGAACGTTTAAGATTTGTATTAATACGCAAAATATTATCAGAATATTTGCAATTTTTTATTTTTGATAAATGTATAACATTAGTATATGCTAGTTTTGTTTTAAGCCTAGAAAATGTTACTATTGTGTTTTGTCACTTTTGGTTTAAAGTATCATGTATAGACGTGTTTTATGTGTCCTGTTGATTGTTATATCGGTTATCTTATGTAAAGCAGGAACTGGACAGGATACTGCGTTGATACAACTGCTTCAGATGATCGACAAAAAGGAAGTGTTTATGGCCCTCAAAGAAGCGAGAATAGACGATTTGGGACGACAACTTCAGAAATCAATAAATAACACTTCCGGACAATACGAATTAAACAAGCTCCTTTACCAAGAATATTCTTCATATAAACTAGATTCTGCGATTATATATGCTAGGGGAAATGTAAAATTAGCCAAAAGAAGTGGCGATTTCTTCCAAATCAATGAAAGTAATCTGGATCTTGCTTCATTTTACTTCACAGCAGGTATGTATATTGACGCCTATAAAATATTGGCCACTGTAGGTAAGAACAAGCTTCCTAGAGAACTGTTGATCAAGTATTACGATGCGTGGAAAAGGCTCTATAAATTTTATTCATTTTCAAATACCGACGATCGGCAGTATGCTATTCGGAGTGACCGCTATCGCGATTCGCTCTTAAGTGAACTGGACACGGCAAGTAGTCAATACCGTATAGTTTATGCCGAAAAGCTCCATGATGAAGGGAAATTTGAGGAAGCGAAAAAGAGTTTGATGTATATGCTTGATCTTTCCCGAAAAGAGGATCATGAACATGCCATCTTATGTTATGCCCTGGCTAATATCTATGAAAAGGAAGGAAATATTGACCTTCAACGCAAATATTTGACGCTATCCGCGATTAGTGATATTAAAAACGCCATCAAGGAGAATGCCTCGATGCAGGCATTAGCGACCTTATTGTATAAGTCAAACCATATTGAAGAAGCCTATAGCTGTATCAAATCGTCAATGGAGGATGCTATATTTTGTAATGCCCGTTTCCGGACCTATGAAGCTTCGCAGATCTTTCCAATCATAAACTCAGCTTATCAAGAAAATGAATTACAACAAAAGGCAAAATTGACAATCTTTCTAGCGATTGTCAGTATCCTATCGCTGTGCCTCATTATAGCAGTTATTTTGATATACAGGCAGATGAAGCGGGTAAATCGCGTCCGTAGAGAGCTCTTCGAACTCAATCAAAAATTGCAGGTGCTCAATCAGCAATTGAATACAGCCAATGACGAACTTCATACCACCAATAGCGAAGTGCTGTCTATGAATAGCGAGTTGGCAGAAACCAATCACATCAAAGAAGCCTATATCGGTGAGTTCCTAAACTTATGTTCCTTATATATTGATAAGCTCGAAAAATACCAGATTTCGCTCAACAAGATGGTCATGGCCAAGAAGATCGAAGAGCTCAAGCAGATGCTTAAATCACGCGATATGATCGACCATGAAGTAAGAGAATTATACGCCACTTTTGATCATGTATTTTTGCACTTGTATCCGAACTTTGTGGAAGATTTCAATGCACTGTTAGTCGCAGATATGCAAGTCGTCTTAAAGCCAAATGAAGTACTGAGCCCGGAACTCCGTATTTTTGCATTGATACGTTTGGGTATTACAGACAGCGCAAAGATAGCCCGTTTCCTGCACTATTCAACCAATACCATTTATACCTACCGGACCAAATTCAGAAATAAAGCTGCCGTCCCGCGCGAAGATTTTGATGAATTGGTCACAAAAATAGGTCGAAAAGCCCTAAATTATTGACCTAATCTTCTATATATTTCTTTGTTGTATTTGATGTAATATTCTGTTTTTTAGGTTTTTACGTTTTTGTTGTTTCTATATTTGGCGATACACCTCTTTTATCTGCTCTTTGATCCTCTTATTTTTGGATAAACCAATTAGGGGGCGATTTGACACTAGTTTCAAATCGAAATTAGATAACAATTATAAGTAATACGTAAAAATCAAATTTTATGAAAAACCAGGGGCGATTACGTTTTACGTATCCCATTCTCATGCTTTCAATGATTTTGATCTGTTTAAATTCATTTGCACAACAAAGGGAGATTCAGGGTACTGTAAAAGACGAAAACAAGCTAGCTATTGAAGCTGTTTCCGTCAACAACAAGGGGACAACCCAACAAGTACAGACAGATCGAAATGGCCATTTTAAAATGACCGTTGCACATGGTTCAGTTTTGAGCATCTCCTATATCGGCTACAAGACTCAGGAACTAAAAGTAGACAATGCATCAATTTATAATATTATATTAGTCAAGGATAACACAGCACTTGACGAGGTGGTTGTTATTGGATATGGGACCGTTAAAAAGAAAGATCTGACAGGTTCTTTAGCGTCTGTGGGTGCAGAGGCAATGAAAGATAAGCCTGTGGCAAATGTTGGCGAAGCGCTTCAAGGACGTGCCTCTGGTGTACAGGTTATCAACTCAGGCGCGCCCGGAAGCAATGTGTCCATACAGATTCGAGGGCTGGGATCAATCAACAATAGTGCTCCATTGTTAGTGATTGATGGCGNNNNTACACGACGCTCTTCCGATCTTGATGGCGTCCCAACGGATCTGTCTCTCAATGCGCTCAATCCAAATGATGTGGAGACAATCGATATCCTCAAGGATGCCTCTGCTACTGCCATTTATGGTTCCAGGGGAGCCAATGGTGTTGTATTGATTTCAACAAAAAAGGGTAATAAAAATAAAGGCAGTATTACGGCAAGTGCCAATTACGCGATTCAGCAGGCAACGAGCCTACCCAAAATGCTGAATGCACAACAGTTTGCGTCGCAGCACAATGAGATGATGGCCAACAACAATAACCGTCAACGACCGGATTTTGCCGATCCTACATTGCTTGGCCGAGGAACAGATTGGTTAGATGCGCTCCTACAGACAGGTAAATTAGCTAATTATGCCCTTAGTTATGCTGGTGGTGGAGAAAAGAATACGTACTACGTCTCTGCTGGTATACTCAATCAGGATGGCATCGTGAAAAACACCGATTACAAACGGTATAATTTTCAGTTTAACAATGAAGCTAAACAGACAGCATGGCTCAAATTGGGCAATACGCTCACGCTAAGCCATGATGTAAAACACAATGGTTCCTATAGCGTATTGAATACGCTTGCCTCATTGCCTACACAACCAATTTTTAATGAAGATGGTACCTATTCAGGGCCAGGAAATGAAGCTATATTCTATGGCGATCTGCGCAATCCGATCGGGACTGCCATGCTTGAACAAAATACAACGAAAGGCTATAATCTTCTTGGAAATATCTATGCGGAAGCAAATTTCTTGAATCATTTCACCTTCAAAACTTTGCTTGGCCTTGATTATAAGGCTTGGGACAATATGACCTTTTCGCCTAAATACAATTGGAAACCCATCCCCGTTCCCAATTCCTATCGGAGTGAAAGTTTCAACAAGAGCCTAACCTATTTGTGGGACAATACCCTCACTTATGCAAATACTTTCGGGGGTGGACACGAAATCAATGTGATGATAGGTTCTAGTGCGCAAAACAATGATTATAATTACATGAATGGAAGTATCAAGGAATTTCTTTCCGACAATAATAACCAGTTAAATAATGGCTTGTTAGATCCAACTGTAGGTGGGAGCCGCAACGAATGGGCGTTATTGTCATTCTTCGGGCGCGCCAATTATACGTTTAAAAATCGCTATCTCCTTACGGCCACTGTACGTCGTGATGGTACATCAAGAATTGCTTCGGCCAACCGTTGGGGGACTTTTCCTTCTTTTTCTGCCGCCTGGCGTATCTCTGAAGAGTCTTTTTTTAACAAAAATGATTTTTGGAGTGATGTTAAACTCCGTATCGGTTATGGAGTTACCGGTAATCAGGCCGTGTTGGATAACTATGCTGCATCAGCCCGCTTAAAAACTGGTCAATATGTTTTCAATGGTATTCCCGTTTCGACATTGTACCCACTCGTTATGCCTAACCCGGGCATACGCTGGGAAACGATCAAACAACAGAATGTTGGAATTGATGCAAGTTTTTTCAAAAACAGGATCCAGTTGACGATGGATGCTTACATCAAAAAAACCTCAGATATGCTTGTCAAAATGAGCGTGCCCATTACGACAGGATATTCAGACAGCTATACGCCAATGATCAATGCCGGAGAGGTAGAAAACAAGGGGTGGGAATTAAGTTTACGTAGCCAAAACCTAAAAGGAGAATTGGTTTGGAATACCGATTTCAATATCTCCTATAATAGAAATAAGGTCGTTAGACTTGATGGCGATGTACCTATTTACTACGGTTATCAGTCCCATACCATTGGACAGCCTGTTGGATCATTTTATGGCTATTTGACCAATGGTATTTTTCAAAACTGGGCCGAAGTGAATAGTTATGCTTATCAATATCAAGGGGCAGATCCCGCTAATAGTACGGCACCCGGCGATATCAAATTTAGGGACATCAATAAAGATGGAGTTGTTAATGACTATGACCGGACCTATTTAGGCAATCCAACACCAAGTTGGAGTTTTGCCATGAATAATAAGTTGTCCTATAAAAATATAGATCTTGAAGTATTCTTTCAGGGGGTGTCTGGAAACCAGATCTATAATGCCAATAGGGTTACCTTGGAAGGTATGTATACCATACGAAATCAGACGACTAAGGTTCTTGATCGTTGGACCGCTGAGGGAACCAGCAATGAGGTGCCGAGAGCGATTTACAGCGACCCCAATAAGAATACACGTAATTCAGATCGTTTTATTGAGCAGGGAAAATACCTGCGTCTGAAAAATCTGACCGTAGGTTATACCTTGCCTGAAGCTGTAGCCAAACGTCTGCATGCAGGACGGTTGCGGTTTTATTTTTCAGGGCAGAATTTGTTTACTTGGACCAAGTATTCTGGCTTCGATCCTGAAGTGATAGGAGGTGTTGACAATAGTAACTACCCGATCACAAAAAACTTTAGCTTGGGATTGGACCTTAGATTTTAACTAATTAGACTCATGATGATGAAAAAAATATTTTATATGGCCCTTGCGGCGATGCCCCTTTGGTTGGGCTCATGTTCAAAATTTTTGGATAAAGAACCTCTTGAGGATCCCAGTGCCGAATCCGTCAAGGATGCTTCCGCTGCTGTTGCAATGATCAATGCGGCTTATCAGCCACTCCAACGACCCAAGTTATACAATATGCGTATATGGTCATTAGACATTATGGCAGGGAATAGTGCCGTGGGTGCAGGTGGTGGCGATGATGGAATAGAAACGATCCAATTGTCCAATTTTTCCACTGGCCCAGACAATTTTTCGGCGGTTGATCTTTGGCGAGGACCCAATCCCGGTATTTTATATTGTAATACCGTCTTGGAAAATGTCCCTTCGATGGATATAGATCCCCAATTGAAAAACAGATTGATTGGCGAAGCCAAATTCCTCCGTGCGAACTATTATTTTATTTTGGTTCAGCTGTTTGGCGATGTGCCGCTTTCATTGGTACCCGCGAAACCTGGAGATGATCTCAAACCGGCTCGCGTGAGCAAAGAACGCATCTATAATGAAGTCATTGTACCAGACCTTAAGGAAGCCATTACACTGTTACCTCGTCGTGAGGAATATGCCGATCAGGATAAGGGACGCGTCAGTAAAGGAGCTGCGGCAGGCCTTTTGGCAAAAGTTTACCTCACACTAAAACAATATCAGTTGTGCATTGATCAATGCAATCAGGTCGAGTCGCTGGGGTATGTGCTTAATGCAGACTATAGTGATTGTTTTGGGGGGGAGCCTCGTCATAAAAATACAGCCGAATCGCTCTTTGAAGTACAATATTATGGACTTACCAAGGCCGGATTTTGGGACGATGAAAATCAGGCAAACTGGCTGAGCACCTATATGGGACCACGCAATTCGGGCTGGGTGGGCGGCGGCTACGGTTGGAATCAGCCAACAGCTGAGTTTGTCTCCCAATACGAAACTGGAGACTTGCGCAAAGATAAAACTGTTTTGTATGAAGGAGGACCACTTTTCGACGGTAAGGCCTACAAATCCAATATGTC
>NZ_DKSP01000184.1:6770-13397 GCF_002472745.1 Sphingobacterium sp. UBA7253
GTCCACAGGATATAACGTGCGCAAATTTTTGGTTCCATTGTCCATTTCACCCGATTACAATACCAATGCGGCCAATATCGTTGTGTTACGTTATGCAGACGTGCTATTGATGAAAGCCGAGGCACTCAATGAACTCGGCAATACGGCTCAAGCGGTGGATCCCCTGTATATGGTGCGACAACGAGCAGGTTTGACCGACAAAAAGTCAATTACAGGGCTTTCCCAAGCTGATATGCGTGAAAAAATCCGTCACGAAAGAAGAATAGAACTTGCTTTTGAAGGACAACGCTGGTTTGATATGATTCGCTGGGACAACGGGCAGTATGCGCTTAACTTTCTGCACAGCATCGGCAAGCTCAATGCCACCGCAAAACATTTGTTGTTACCCATTCCTCAAGTTGAGATTGACGCCAATCCAAATTTGAAGCAGAATCCCGGTTATTAAATCCATTTTGGTAATTAACCAACTAACAAATTTAAAAAGATGAAAAGACTATATTATATTATCAATTTGATCTTGATCTCGTCCTTGTTCTGTCAGTCCTGTAAAGACGATTTTGGCAATGTCATCTATCCCGATGGTCCCTTAGAACTCAGTGTCTCAACATCAGATATTGTATTGAATGTTGCCGCCCCGGAGCAGGAAGCTGTAGTATTCGACTGGACTTCGGGTTCTAATTTTGGAACGAATGCAGCCATCAAGTATACCCTTGAAATCGGTGAAAAAGGTAAGGATTTTAAGCCTTCCATTAACAGTACTTTTGAGAAAGGATTGCGGTCACAAAGATATGTTACCAAAGATTTTAATCAATTGTTGATTGAAAAGCTTGGCATCACAGCAGGAAGCGGAGCACAGCTGGAAGCGCGTGTCATAGCAGAGACCCAAGACGGACAAAGCGCAACACAGTTGTCTCAAATAATTAGTTTAAAGATCAAAACCTACAAGCCGGTTACCGAAACACTCTATATCCTTGGTAGCGCAACAAGCAACGGCTGGGATGCGAACAAAGCCAGCAGGATGAATCCGATACAGGGTACGCCAGGAGCCTTTATATGGCAAGGTGTACTGAGCCGGGGCGAGTTTAAGTTTATCAGCACCTTGGGCAATTTTACACCTTCATACAACAAAGGAACAAATAATGAAAAGCTCTATTATCGTGAGTCGGAGTCAGATCCCTACGATGTTCCATTTACCGTTGCCAAATCTGGACTATACCAAGTCAAAGTCAATCTGATCGATCGATCTATTGTCATTACTGAAATTGAGGGAGCTATGTATGATGCACTGTGGTTTGTGGGTGGCTTTACCGGTTGGTCCTTTCAGCCTATGGTGAAAGACCCGAATGACCCTTTTATTTTTACCTATCATGCCGTATTGAATTCTAATAATAGCACCGACGAGTTTAAGATTGCAACGAAGCCAGATTTTGATCCAAGCGTTGTCTTTTTGCGCCCAGAGACAGATCAACAAGGCGTTGGAACAGACCTACCTGTCGTCAAGTGGTCCGAAAGTGAAAATAAGAATGATTATAAATGGCGGATTAATAAAGGAATCTATAAGATCAGACTGGATCTACGGGCCAATAAAATTACCATTGCTCCTTTTACATCGTTTCCGGCTATTTATCTTGTGGGCGATGCGACACCCAATGGTTGGGATATTGCCACAGCAACCCCAATGGTTAAGGGTGATACACCCCACAGGTTTACCTGGTCTGGAACACTTAAAGCCGGTGAATTAAAGTTTAGTTGCGATAAACAGGCCGATTGGAATGGCGCATGGTTTTTGGCTTCACAAAATGGCAGGACACCCTCAGGGCAGACCGAGCAGATGATCTTTAGCAAGTCTGGCTCTAATCCAGATAATAAGTGGAAAGTGACCACTGCGGGTACATACAGTATCATACTGGATCAGCTACAGGAAACAGTCACAATTATCAAACAATAAATCAATCTTAAGCTTTTTCCTCCATCAACAAAATGGAGGAAATTAATAAGCTTCTGTGTGCATGATATAATTATTTACAGATGAAACGAATATTCAGACTTGTGGTTGCCGGCGGAATCCTTCTAAGCGCGAGCTGCAACAACTATTACGATATTGAAAAAGACCCGATCACCTATGGGCAGACCTATTTTAAGCCTGTCATCAATACAGATAAAGCTGTTTATAAACCTGGGGAAAAGATCACATTTACAGCTGCCATCTCCGACAATAATTTGAGTGTCGCCTATACCTATCTGGGCGAATTGATCAAAGAGGAGCCGCTTTCGCAGCTGAGCTGGACCTGGACACCACCTACAACAGACTTTCGGGGCTACATGGTCTATCTTTTTAAAACTGATGATACAACTAAAAAGCCGCTCTACAGCATAGCCGTTGATGTATCTTCTGACTGGCGCAAGTTTCCACGGTATGGATTTGTATCCAATTACGATCGCCTTGATCAGCAGGTAATACAACGCAATGTCGAAACGCTCAACCGTTTCCATATTAATGGAATCCAGTTTTATGACTGGCAGATGGATCAGCATAAACCTTTGGCCGGTTCAGTATCCAATCCGGCTGATTCCTGGCTGGATCTCATCGGCCGGACTAATTACAAATCTACCGTGGATGGCTATATTCAGGCCGCTCATGATAAAGGGATGAAAGCGATGTTCTACAACTTGTTGTATGGCGCTTTGTCCAATGCGGCAAGTGATGGGGTATCCGAACAATGGTACCTTTTTAAGGATAATCAACATCAGGAGAAAGATAGGCATTCGTTGAATGCACCCTTTCGCAGCAATATCTATTTGGTCGATCCCGGCAACTCCGACTGGCAGACCTACATTAACAAAAGACATCAAGATGTATTTGCGGTCTATAATTTTGACGGCTATCATATTGATCAGTTGGGAGACCGCGGAAAACTATATGACTATACTGGCAAAGAAGTGAAACTAGAGCAGCGCTACGCCCCATTCATAGCAGCGTCAAAGAAGGCTTTTCCGGGCAAGTATCACGTGATGAATGCAGTTAATCAATACGGTCAGGAGTCTGGGATAGCACCATCTGCTGTTGATTTTTTATATACCGAAGTTTGGGATCCTAACAAATCATACGATGAATTGGTGAAAATTATTCAAGACAATGACCGTTTTAGCAATTACAATAAGAATACCGTATTAGCAGCTTATATGAACTATGCTAAGTCCAATCAGGCAGGCTTTGTCAATGAGCCAGGCGTGTTGCTGACCAATGCGGTCATCTTTGCCAATGGAGGGGCTCACCTTGAAATGGGAGAACATTATTTGACCAATGAATATTTTGCAAATAACAACCTGCAGCTTAAAGGAACAACAAAGGAAAAGCTGATCCAATATTATGACTTTATGGTCGCTTACCAAAACGTATTGCGAGATGGTGGTACAGCCGCGGTCTTTAGTGTCACCGGTACAAACGCTTTGACTATCAGTAATGGTAAAGCAAGATCAGGCAGTATTACAAGCTATGGGCGATATTTTGCTAACCGCGATGTAATCCATTTGATCAATTTTAAGGATGCCAATACTATGGAATGGCGTGATACCAATGGGACCCAACAGGAACCCTCCAGTATCGATGGCCTACAGATCAAGCTCGACGTGACACGTACTGTCAAGCGTGTATGGCTGGCATCGCCCGATATGCAAGGGGGCGTCGCTATTCCGCTTACTAAAGCGCAGACAGGAAATAAATTGACCATAGATCTGCCGGGGCTCAAGTATTGGGACATGGTTGTGATCGAATATTAAAAACCTATTATGCATAAACTAAAATCTTTTTATTTGATGCTGTTTTGCCTGATCTCCATCGTTCATGGAGCAGCAGGGCAGATGATGAAAGCGACACAATGCCAAGATTATCAGATCGAGGGGCGAAAGGTGACTTTCAATTGCAGCGACGGCGCTAAGTTGGAGCTTTATTTTTGCAGCAGTTCTGTTGTTCGGATATGGTATGATGTCAGCGGCACATTGCAAAGGAAGAATTCTTCCTTTGCAGTAGTTCATGAACAGCTTGAAGACATCGGTGAAATCAAGGTGAATAACGAACCGGCAACCTTCGAAATCTTCACCGGAAAGCTGCGTGTCCGTCTCAACAAGAATCCCATGCAATTGCTGATTTACGATAAGTGGCAAAAGTTGGTTTTCAGTGATTATAAAAGTCTTGGGCACAGCACGAGCGGTACCAAGACGGTGGCACATAAAGTACTGCGTCCCGATGAACAATTCTTTGGCCTAGGCGAAAAGACTGGGCCGCTCAATCGAAGAGGCCGGTCTTACAAGATGTGGAATAGCGACAAACCCTGTTATAGCAGTCAAGAAGATCCATTGTATAAGAGTATTCCTTTTTTCATGAGCAGCTACCATTATGGTATTTTTTTGGACAATACCTATAAAACAGCTTTTGACTTTGGAACCAGCAGTACAGAATCCTATTCCTTTGGAGCACCAGATGGTCCCTTCATCTACTATTTTATCTATGGAAAGGATTATAAAGAGATCCAACAGCAATATATCGCATTGACTGGGAAACCGATCATGCCACCGAGGTGGGCGTTTGGTTTTGCACAGAGCCGTGGACTTTATACACGGGAAGACCAAGCTTTGGAGATCGCTTCCGAATTTCGAAAGCGGGAAATTCCCTGTGATATCATCTATCAGGATATAGGCTGGACACAGGAACTGCAAGATTTCAACTGGCGTAAAGGAAATTATAAAGATCCTAAAGGAATGCTCAAAAAGCTGAATGAAAAAGGCTTTAAGATGATTCTCTCACAAGATCCAGTGGTGTCGCAATCAAATAAGAGTCAGTGGCAGGAGGCCCATCAAAAAGGATATTTTGTCAAGGACCGTCGTACGGGTACATCTTATGATATGCCTTGGCCATGGGGTGGTAATTGTGGTGTCGTTGATTTTACAAATCCATCTGTGGCCGACTGGTGGGGGCAGCTCCAGCAGAAGCCCCTAGCCGATGGTGTGAGTGGTTTCTGGACAGATATGGGGGAGCCTGCCTGGAGCAATGAAGAGGATGTTGATAGACTTCATATGCAACACCAGTTAGGCATGCATGCCGAGATCCACAACGTATACGGTCTTACCTGGGATAAGGTGGTGAAAGAGCAGTTTGACAAGCGTAATCCCAACAAGCGGATCTTTCAGATGACACGCGCAGCATATGCTGGACTTCAGCGCTATACCTTTGGTTGGTCTGGCGATAGTGGCAGTGGAACCGAAGTGACTGAAGGCTGGAGTCAATTGGCCAATCAGGTTGCGGTCGGATTATCGGCGGGGCTTGGCGGTATTCCATTCTGGACGACAGATATTTCAGGTTACTGTGGAGACATTACAGACTACCCTGCTATGGCGGAGCTGTATACACGTTGGATGCAATTTGGTATTTTTAATCCATTGAGCCGTGCCCATCACGAAGGCAACAATGCGGTCGAACCCTGGTTATTTGGTGAGGTCGCCGAAAAAAATGCCAAGACAGCCATTGAACTCAAATATCAACTGTTTCCATATCTCTATTCCCATGCGTACAAAGCGCATCAGACAGGTCTACCTATATTAAGGGGCTTGTTTATGGAATTTCCACAAGACGACCAAGTTATCGGGATCAATGATCAGTTTATGTTTGGACAGGAAATCCTCGTGGCCCCTGTACTGAAAAAAGGCGAACGGATCAAAAAACTCTATCTGCCCGATGGCGAATGGATTGATTTTAACGACAAAAAGACGGTATATCTGGGTGGGCAGCAGATTGCCTACCGAGCACCTCTGAATCGAATTCCGATGTTTGTCAAAAAAGGTGCTATCGTACCCATGATGCCGATCATGCAATATATCGGTCAGGATCCAATACATCCGCTTTATATCCATATCTTCCCCAATTATGAAGGAGAGTCCGCTACATTTGAACTTTATGAAGACGATGGTGAGACACAGGATTATCTCAAAGGTATTGGTGCTACGACACGCTTTACCTGCACAACCCTGGCAGAAAGAGATTTTGAAACAGCGATTCAGCCCCAGGATAAAGGCTACATACCTGCCAAAGGAAGACAGCTCTACTTAAGCTATCATCTTGAAAGCAAGCCCAATGTCGTCACCATTGATGGTAAGACCATACCCTATGCTGTGGCGGACAATAATCAAACGTCAACGATAAAGAAAAATGAGTCCAGTTGGACATGGGATGCCCAACAGGGGAGCTGTATCGTTAAGTTGACGGATAATCGAAATGCGAAAAATATAAAAATCCACTAATTATCATAAAAAATGAAGAAAACGACGCTCTTGATGAGTTTATTTTTAATCACTTTGGGACTGCAAGCCCAAGAGCTGCTTTCGCCTTCGGGAAAATTGAAACTTCAGTTTTCACTGGATGCATCAGGTGCACCGACGTATACCTTGAGTTATAAAGGCAAAGCTGTAATCAAACCCAGTAAGTTAGGATTGGAATTGACCGGCAATACCAAGAAAGTTGAATTTTCAGGGGCAGGAGAAGGCAATGGAGAACCGTTGTCCAGTTCACTGTATGACGAGTTTGAACAGACGGCACAAGAAAGCAAACATGTTGATGAGCGCTGGAATCCTGTT
>NZ_DKSP01000044.1:0-66632 GCF_002472745.1 Sphingobacterium sp. UBA7253
AAGGTAAGGTAAGGTAAGGTAGAATCTTGCGCGATAATTTTGCAAACATATTACAAAGAATGTTCGCGCACTTCTGTATTTTTAGGCCAGTTTGAACCGAGGCTATCTGAACAGTATGGAAATAAATAAACTTGATAACGCGCCCTTTACGGCATATCAAAAACTTGTGGTGTTTTTATTGGCCATGACGCAATTTACGGTTGTGCTTGATTTTATGGTGATGTCACCGATGGGGGATATCCTGATGAAAGCCATAGATCTCAAACCGGCTCAATTTGGTATTGCGGTTTCGGCCTATGCCTTTAGTGCCGGTGCTTCGGGGCTGCTGACCGCGGGCTTTGCCGATCGTTTTGATCGGAAGAAACTGCTGTTATTTTTCTATTCTGGCTTTATTATCGGAACCTTCTGCTGCAGTTTTGCCAACGATTACTGGACTTTGGTTGCTGCACGAATCGTCACCGGGCTGTTTGGCGGCGTTATCGGCTCGATTTCTATGGCTATTATCACCGATATCTTTACGCTCCAACAGCGCGGACGTGTGATGGGCTTTGTGCAGATGGGCTTCGGTGCAAGTCAGGTCCTGGGGATTCCCATAGGATTATATATTGCAAATAATTGGGGTTGGCATAGTGCCTTCTTGTGGATTGCAGTGATGGCTTTGATTATTGTCGTTATTATAGCGGTCAAACTCATTCCTATTACGGCGCATATAGGTCTTCAGAAACATCAATCTGCGTTAAAGCATCTTTGGTTGACTTTTTCACAGCGAGAATACCGCGTCGGCTTTATGGCAACAGCTTTGCTCTCAATTGGAGGTTATATGATGATGCCTTTTGGAAGTGCTTTTGCAGTCAATAATCTAAAGGTAAGCAACGAACAGCTGCCGATGTTGTTTATGATTTCAGGTATTGCATCCTTGATTATTATGCCTATTGTAGGAAAATTGAGTGACCGTTACGATAAGTTTAAGATTTTTGCTTTCGCTTCCCTTTGGCTTATGATTGTCGTATTTATCTACACGAACCTAGGTGTTACGCCATTTTATATCGTTGTTATCTTAAACATTTTAATGATGGCCGGCATTTTAAGTCGGATGACGCCATCTTCGGCTTTGATCACTGCTGTTCCCGAGATGAAAGATCGGGGCGCATTTATGAGTATCAGTTCTTCGTTGCAACAGCTGGCAGGTGGTGTTGCTGCTTCATTAGCAGGTGTAATCATTGTCCAAGAAACAAAAGAAAGCCCCTTGGAACATTACCCGACATTGGGGATGATTGTTATTCTACTTTCCATTGTCGGTATTTTTATGATCTATCGGGTAAGTAGTATGATCAAAAAACGGCGCGCTGTTTCTTAAAACAAAATTGCCTTTATCGTTATTAGTTCTTAAAATATGAATTGTTAAAGAGAGATGGAATTATGGAAAAAATAGTTAGATATCCACATCCAAATGGAGAGATAACCGTCCTTTGGATACCGGAACGCTGTGTACATGCTGCAGTTTGTGTAAAGAGTCTGCCGAATGTGTATCATCCGAAAGATAAGCCCTGGGTTACGGCCCAAAATGCGAGTACGGCCGAATTGATTGAACAGATCAAGCACTGTCCTTCGGGAGCTCTTCAGTACGAAATAAAAAAATAATAGCTGTTGTATTGTTAAGGCAAAAAAAAAGCATCATTTATAATTAAATGATGCTTTTTTTGTTGGCGGTCTGGACGGGACTCGAACCCGCGACCCCATGCGTGACAGGCATGTATTCTAACCAGCTGAACTACCAGACCAACAATTGTGTTTTTAAAATTTTAGCGGTCTGGACGGGACTCGAACCCGCGACCCCATGCGTGACAGGCATGTATTCTAACCAGCTGAACTACCAGACCTAAAATCTTAAGGATTGTTTTTAATAATTTTTGGCGGTCTGGACGGGACTCGAACCCGCGACCCCATGCGTGACAGGCATGTATTCTAACCAGCTGAACTACCAGACCTAAAAATCTTAAAAACTTATTTTGTTAAAGAACGTATGAGATTTCTCTCTCTTTTGAAGCGGTCTGGACGGGACTCGAACCCGCGACCCCATGCGTGACAGGCATGTATTCTAACCAGCTGAACTACCAGACCTCAACCCTTCTCCTCAGAAGGTGTGCAAATATAGCGTTTGTTTACGTATCTGCAAAGATTTTTTGAAAAAAAACTAATCTACTTGGCCATCTTTCATCTTCTCTGCATTCTCAGCAAACTGCAATGCATCGATAATTCCTTGAATATCACCGTCCATAATTGCCGGTAAGTTGTACATCGTCATTCCAATACGGTGCTCCGTTACGCGACCTTGAGGGTAGTTATATGTGCGAATTTTTGCCGAACGGTCTCCTGTAGAAACCAAAGTTTTTCTTTTTGCAGCGATGTCGCCGTTCTTTTTGTTCAACTCGAGCTCATAAAGTTTGTTCCGCAACATCTCCATCGCTAACTCACGGTTGGCTAATTGGGAACGTTCTACCTGACAAACAACAACGATACCCGTCGGTTTATGCGTCAACTGTACCTTTGTTTCGACCTTGTTGACGTTCTGTCCACCAGCACCACCCGAACGGGATGTCTGTAATTCTATATCACCAGGATTGATCTCAACATCGACATCTTCAGCTTCAGGAAGAACTGCAACAGATGCCGCAGAAGTATGTACACGGCCTTGAGTTTCGGTATCCGGAACGCGTTGTACACGATGTACTCCTGATTCGTATTTCAATTGTCCGTAAACGTCTTCACCGATAACTTTTAAAATCACCTCCTTGTAACCGCCAGAGGTTCCTTCGGTAACGTCCATTACTTCGTTGCGCCAGCCTTTGGTTTCGAAATAACGTGTGTACATGCGGTAAAGGTCACCCGCAAATAAGGCTGCTTCATCACCACCTGATCCACCACGAATTTCGATAATGGCATTTTTCGCATCTTCAGGATCCTTCGGAATAAGCATTAGGCGAATTTCTTCTTCTTTTTCTTCTTTTGCTACGTATAAAAGATCCAATTCCTCTTTGGCCATCTCACGAAGTTCTTGATCCTTCTCGTTCATGATGATGTCCTTATTGGTATCAATATTACTCACCATATTTTTGTAAATATGGTATTGGTCCACAATTTTGCCCAAATCTTTGTACTCTTTATTCAATTTGGCAAAACGTTTCATATCTTGCATGGTATCAGGGTTGCTCAATTCAGCTTCCACTTCTTCCCATCTTTCTTTTATCGCTTGTAATTTGTCTAACATATATCAAAAATGCTTCTTCTAGGAATGTATGACCTAGATTACTATTGAGTGTACAAAAGTAAGGAAATTTTGTTGCTTTTAAACAACCTAGCCTGCTATTAATGAGAGGAAACTGCTTTTAGTCCTACGATGGAAGCAATCAGCGTGAAAATAAAGAATATGCGCCAGAAATCTGCTGGCTCCTTAAAGAAGAAGATCCCCATTAAAACAGTACCTACCGCACCTATTCCGGTCCAAACAGCATAAGCGGTGCCCAAGGGAAGTGTCTGTGTGGCTTTGATCAATAAGCCCATACTTGCAAATAGGAATACAACAAAGGCACCATACCAGAACCATTGCCCATTCCCGGTTGCATCCTTGGCTTTACCCAAACACGTGGTGAAACCAATTTCACATAATCCGCCCAATATTAAAAATATCCAGTTCATATCGTTTTCTATTTTTTATTTTGGTACAAAGTTCCAGCTTTTGGCCGATAATAATTTTTACAAATGTTAAAAATTTGTGTGAATAGTTGCGCGAATCCGACTTAAGGTAACTTGACTGACGCCGAGATAGGAGGCGATGTAACCAAGTTTGATCCGCTGGATATATTGGGGGTATTTTTGAAGTAACTCGGCATAGCGCTCTTGGGCAGTATTAAAGAGCTTGGACATGGTTCGTTGTTCGGCCTTGATGAATTCAAGTTCAGCCATCTTTCTTCCCCAGTTTGCAATGGCAATATCACTTTCGTAGAGGTCAAAAAGTTGCTTTTGGTCTATCTGATAAACAACACTATCCTCCAAAAGGTCTATGTTTTCATAACCTGGGGTATCATGGACATAACTATTCATGGATATGAGTGTTCCACCGGGTGAAACAAAATCCAGGGTAATCTGGCGGTTGGCCGTCTCGTAGTAAACGCGGGCTAATCCTGAAGCCAGAAAATAGATGTCTTTTTGAATTTTGTCCTGTTCGATCAACAGGCTATTTCTTTTCGCCGTAATTTTCTTACTCACCTGCTCCAATTTTGCAGCACTTTCAGGCGTTAAAAAGTGATAACCGTTCAGGCAATCGGATAAAGAAATTAGGATTTGCTCGCCCATTTTTCCAAACGTAAAGTTTCACCATCCCAAACTGCATAGGTATGGTAATTGATCCATTCCCCTAAATTTAGAATACGACTATTGGCGTTCAGCTCAACATCATAGGGAAGATGTCTATGGCCAAAGATATAGTAGTCGTGATGTTGGGTTGACTCCAGTTCCTTTGCATAACCGATCAACCATTCTTTGTCTTCGCCCAGAAACTTTTCGTCCTCATTATTCGAAAGCCTGCTATGTTTGGACCAACGTGTCGCGATTCCGATTCCGAGATTTGGGTGCAACCGTGCAAATAGCCATTGACAGAGACGGCTCCGAAATACTTTCTTGAGTATCTTGTATTTGTAATCTCCCGAACCTAAACCATCGCCGTGGTGAATGTAAAAATGTTTTCCGTTGAGATGTAACTCCAGCTCATTGTCGATGATGCGTACATTTAATTCCTTTTTGAGGTAATCAAACATCCACATATCGTGGTTGCCTTTAAATAAAGTAATGGGAATGCCGAGATCTGCAATTTCGGCTAATTTACCCAAAAAGCGGATATAGCCTTTTGGGACAACAGTCGCATATTCAAACCAGAAATCAAAAATATCACCAACAAGATAGAGCTGTGCAGCATCTGTTTTGATCTGGTCCAGCCACTGTATAATTTGCAGCTCCCTTTCCCGTGAACGTTCCAAGGGGTAAGATCCAAGATGAAAGTCGGAGGCAAAATAAATTTTTGTTCTTGTTGACATGTGGCCAAAACTAAAAAAAATGGAGGCGAATACAAAATTCGCCTCCACAATATATTTTGCTATGATTTAGATAATTCGGTGATCAGCGCTTTTAGATATTCCGTAGCATCGGGATCAATGCGCTTCAAAGACTGCTGAAGTTGATCTGGATAAGCACTTTTTATTGCCATGATTGAACTTGCAATAACCATATAGGATTTGTCAGCTACAGCATTCAGAATTAGATTTTTGTATTTTTTATCTTTTGTCTGTGCAAGCTTTTGAATCGCAGAGGCACGGATAACAGAGGCTTCGGACTTCTCTGCAAGTGCCAAGATGGTTTTTTCGGCTGACTTGCGGACCGCGGGATTGCTTAGATCGAGACCTTGAATCGCTGTTGCGGCAAGATCCGCATCGGTATCCGCCAATGCTTTTGTTAAGATTTGCTGGCTGATGGTATTTGTTGGATTTTTTGAGGCATAAGCAATCGCACCGACGCGGTTGGCAAATGTAGGGGCGTGCTCATATTGATATAAATAGTCGGCATCTGATTTATCGATTTGAATTTGACCCACGAGTGTTTTTTCGGGATCAATATCAATAAATTCAACAGCAGCAGGTAGCGGGATCATAAATTGGGCATTCCGCCTGTTGAGTTGAAATGTCTGTCTGATCTTCCCATTTTTGGTGTAGATATCGACGGCCAAGGGAAGCTGGAAAGTCTGTACCGTAGAATCTTGAATTTGGGCTACATTCAGTATGACACTGTTCTCTCCGTTTCTTGTTGTGATCTTCAAAATTGGATGTCCGCCTTGGTAATACCATTGATTGAAGTACGGAGCCCAGTCTTTGCCGGTCACTTCTTCCATTGCTAGACGGAGCTGTTGCGGCTCGCCGGTTTTAAAGGAATTGTCTGTCAAGTATTTTTTCAACGATTGATAGAACGCTTCATCACCCATTTGCTCTTTTAGGGCATAGAGAATCAATGAGCCTTTCGCATAGCTGATATTATCAAACATATCTTCTTTATCATGATAATAATAACGGGCTAAAGTCGGGCTTTTCCCATTTTTAGTCGATTTGAGATAGGACTGGAGTTTTTCAAATCTAGATTTATCGCCACGATCTTTACCGCCATCGTGCTCACGCCAGATAACTTCGCCGAAAGTGGCAAAAGATTCGTTCATGGTTAAATTGGACCAAGATTCTGCTGTGACCAAATCACCAAACCACTGGTGAAATAGTTCATGCGCAATCGTTCCTTCCTGATTATCGTCCAACAATTCGCGTTTCGTCTTTTGTACATGTTCGCCATGTAGTGTTGCACTTGTATTTTCCATGGCGCCTGAGACATAATCGCGACAGACAATCTGCGCATATTTATTCCAAGGGTAAGGAACACCCAAAGTCTTGCTGTAGAAGTCCATCATCGCTGGTGTCTTACCGAAGATATCTTTGGCATAGGGCGCATATTTAGGTTCAAGGTAGTAGTCAACGGGGATATTGTTGTATTTGTCCTGATAGATTTTAAAATCACCAACGGCCATCATAAATAGATATGGGGCATGTGGTAAATCCATTTTCCAGGTATCTGTACGTGTACCATCACTATTCTTCTGTTGATTGCTCAATGCACCGTTCGATAAACTTACATAATTGTCAAGAACAGTCATGGAGATTTCTGCTGTAGTCTTTTGGTTGGGGCGATCAATCGTCGGGAACCAGGCTGATGATGCTTCCGTCTCACCTTGTGTCCATATTTGACGAGGTTTGTTCGGCATGCGTTCATCAGGGTTGATAAAATATAGTCCCTTAGCATCGTTAATCGCTGCGCTGCCCTGAACTTTTAATAAGTTGGGTTTTGCTGTGTAATCGAGGTATACTGTATATTGTTCCTTGGCAACGTAATTACGGTCCAGCTTGATCAGCAGGGAATTATTGTCATAGCTATACTTTAAAGGGACCAATTGTTGGCCATTGACTAGCGACACCTGTTTGATATCCATGCCTTTTGCGTCGAGACGAAGGGAATCTGTTGGATAGAAATGGGGTTGTAACGTGATCCACTCTTTTCCATTGAGGAATTGATTGGTATAGTCAAAACGAACATCCAGCTTGGTGTGGACAAGATTGTTGATCTTCGTAGGAGTGGCTCGATATTGTTGATCTATGGAAAGTTGTTGTGCTTCGCTTATTCCAATTTGAAGAATGGAAATTGACAAAGAAAGATATATGACTTTTTTAAACATTGTTGTGATATTTTCAAGATTTAAATAAATCTAAAGAAATTTCGGTTGCTATGAAAATATACCGCAAAGAAATATGTGTATAATGTTGCTGGATAGGTTGTTGTGCGTTAAAAAATGCAGGTGTATCGTATATTTTAAGATAAGAGATCGATAAATTTATTTATATTCAACTCAAATTGAATTTTCAGGTGCTAAGTGAATAAAACTTAGGTTGGTTGAAACAAGTAGACGATTTTTTATGATAAACAAAAATTTTGGCCTTATTCTAATGATGATAGGTATGGCAGGTACGGCGACGACCGGTTATGGACAACAGTTAACATATCCGAAGACAAATAAAGGAACCGTCGTGGATGAATTTTGGGGTGAAAAGATTGCAGATCCTTACCGCTGGTTGGAGGATGATCGTTCAGCTGAGACAAAAAACTGGGTACAGGCAGAGAATAAAGTGACTTTTGACTATTTGAATGCAATTCCATTCCGTACAAAATTAAAAGATCAATTAACCGAAATATGGAATTATGAAAAAATAGGGACTCCGTTTAAGGAAGGTGCATATACTTATTTTTTTAAGAATAACGGCTTACAGCAACATGCTGTGCTTTATCGTAAACTAGGGGAGACGGGAGGAGAAGAAGTTTTCTTGGATCCAAATACATTCTCGAAAGATGGATCAACTTCATTGGCCGATGTTTCGTTTTCAAAGGATGGCAGTTTAGTCGCCTATTCTATTTCTGAAGGAGGATCAGACTGGCGGAAAGTCATTGTACTGAATGCCAAGGATAAGTCGCCTGTAGGTGAAACGCTAGTGGATGTCAAATTCTCTGGTATTGCATGGAAAGGAAATGATGGTTTTTATTACTCGAGTTACGATAAACCAAAAGGATCTGAACTTTCTGAAAAAACAGACCAACATAAATTATACTACCATAAACTTAAAACAGCCCAATCTACAGATAAATTGATTTTTGGTGGCCCTGAAACACCGAGACGTTATATAGGAGCTTCATTAACAGACGATCAACGTTACCTGATTATTTCCGCTGCAAATACGACAACAGGAAATGAACTTTATTATCAAGATCTCAATCAGCCGAACGGCAAGATTGTCTGCTTACAAGATCATTTTGACGCAAATACAGGTGTCGTTGACAATATTGGGGATAGTTTCTTATTGGAGACGAACTACAAGGCTGCCAACAACCGTTTGGTAAAAGTTGATTTGAAGAATCCTGCAAAGGAGAACTGGAAAGATGTTATTCCAGAAACTGAAAATGTACTTTCGATCAGTACGGGTGGAGGCTATCTTTTTGCAAACTATTTGAAAGATGCCGTTTCGGTTGTGATTCAATACGATTATACGGGTAAAAAGATTCGGCAAATAGAATTGCCTGGTGTGGGTACGGCGAGTGGTTTTTCGGGTAAGAAAAAGGAAAAAGAAATCTATTTTGGTTTTTCAAATTACATTACACCTTCTTCAAGTTATAAGTTTGACGTAAATTCTGGTCAGTCTACACTTTATATCAAACCTAAGGTGAAATTTGATTCCGATCAGTATGAATCGAAACAGGTTTTCTACACATCCAAAGATGGTACTAAGGTTCCGATGATTATTACGTACAAAAAGGGGATTGTCTTAAATGGGAAAAACCCGACGATTGTGTATGGTTATGGCGGCTTTAATATCAGCTTGACACCTGCCTTTAGTACTTCCGTTGCAGTTTGGTTGGCCAATGGTGGTGTTTATGCTGTTCCGAATTTGCGCGGAGGGGGTGAATATGGTCAGAAATGGCATGATGGCGGTAGACAATTCAACAAATTGAATGTGTTTAACGATTTTATTGCCGCGGCACATTATCTTCAGGAGAATGGTTATACATCACCCGAGTATACTGCTTTATCGGGGGGCTCAAATGGTGGCTTGCTCGTTGGAGCAACAATGACAATAGATCCCAAAGTAGCCAAGGTCGCACTGCCTGAGGTTGGTGTTTTGGACATGTTGCGTTATCATACCTTCACAGCTGGTGCAGGTTGGTCCTATGATTATGGTACGGTCAGTGATAGCAAAGAAATGTTTGATTATCTGAAAGCATATTCTCCGGTGCATAATGTGAAATCTGGGGTTTGTTACCCTGCGACGATGGTCTTTACCGGAGATCATGATGATCGGGTGGTACCGGCGCACTCCTACAAGTTTGCTTCCGAACTGCAGTCAAAGCAAGCGTGTGATAACCCCGTATTGATTCGTATTGAGACAAAAGCTGGCCACGGTGCTGGACGGTCAACAGAAGTTCTGATCAATAGTACAGTTGATAAATATGCTTTCGCGCTCTGGAATATGGGTATTAAAGAGTTAAAGTAAGTAGACAGTTTTCCAGTGCTCAAAGCATTATCTGTTGGTTCAAAGCACTGTTTGTAGAGCAATGAATAAAAAAGCCGCGATCAAGTTATTGACCGCGGCTTTTTTATTCATCGACGATTAGAATATCTTCTTATTGCCAAGTCTTTTCACCTTTTTTCATTTTTTGTAAGGTCGCTACATATTCTTCTTTTTGGGTAGCATCTGTGATAAGTGAAATTGCTTTTTCTTGCGTTTTAATAGCTTTTTCTTTTTCTCCAAGGCGATACAATATGTTTGCAAAAGTGTCTAGATACATCGGCGCATCTTTTTCTTTCTCATTGGACAATTTACTCCATTCCGCTGCTGCTTTTAAACAGGCAGGATCATTGCAGTTTTCAAAAATAGACCAAGCCATGTTGTTCAATTCCGCTGCTGTGATGGTCGAACCATATTTTGCAATATATTTATTGAAGCTATCTCTTAAGCCCGGGTAATTTTTGGTATAACCGTAATAACGTGGTTGCATTTCGAGACTTGCTTTTTCTGTATTGACAGTTGGATATTTTTGCGCCAATTCTTTTTCTATGCTTGCGAAATCAACCGTTTCCTTTGCACGGATTTTGGTGTTTACGGCGTTACTAACCAACAGCTGGGACAAGAAGTCATTTGCTTTTACTTTTTCACTGACGGCGTCAAATTTAGCAGGGTTATCTTTGATTAAATTAAAAGCCTTAGAATCGACAACATTTGCCGCCGAAAGTAATAAATTGATATTCTCCTTTGTAAAGATTTGATCTGTAGTCAAGGACGCTAATACGACTCCTTCCGCTTTTGCCTGTGTCTCTTGATCATAAGCTTCTTTGGCTGCCATAGCCATACTTTTAGCAATGTTTACATTAGTTGGGTCGGCATTAAATTTTGCTAATAGCGTTTCATATTGTGTATTTGGATCAAGTGATTTTTGTGCTTTCGCTATAAAATCGTCCGCTTCACCGCCACCAACGATACGATGAACAAGGGTACCTTTTGAATCAAAGATCAGAAAAGTTGGGTATGCCCTAACTTTATAATCTTTGGCAAAACGGTCGGCCTCTTCGTACCATGATTTTACATCTTCATTATCATTCTTGGTTTTATCCATCTGAATTTTTGCATTGATAAACTTTGCATTGAAGAAATCACCTACTTTAGCTTGTGGGAAGATAGTACTCGACATATATTTACAAGGGCCACACCAGGTTGTAAAACAGTCTACAAAAATGAATTTGTTTTCTTTAGCCGCTTTTTCTTTAATCTGACTCCAGTTGAGCCCATGCTCAAATTTGACCCCCTCGCTTTGCGCAAACAGTAGGGTAGGGATTAGAAATAGCATTAAAATCAATTTTTTCATAATGTTGGTATTTTAGATTTTTAATTTAATCGTTCGCATTAGTTGGGATAAGGTTAGTTCTCCCAAGTTTTTATTCCTTTCATCATTTTGTCCAGTGTTTCTTGATAGATAGGACGATCGTCCTCACTGGCCATTTCAATAGCTTTGTTTTGCCACTTTATGGCTTTTTCTTTTTCTCCTTTCTTATAGAGTAGGTTTGCATAGGTATCCAAGAATGCACTGCTTGGATCTTCAATGATGGATTTCTTGCTCCAGCTTAACGCGGATTCAATACATGCAGCATCGCTACTATTGTTAAAAATAGTCCAGGCAAAGGTATTTAATTGATGTGGAGTAAAATCTTCTGACGAAAGGTAATCATTGATCGTATTCTTCATGGCTACATAATTCTTCACCTGAAGGTAGTAGTGTGCTTTTATCTTCTTGAACATCGGAACGAAATCGATGTCTGGATATTTTGCAGCAAGTTCATTTTGATAACTATCCCAGTTGGGTTCATGTTTGGCATCTATTTTAATCTGAAATAATTCGTTGACGACAACATTTGCCAGAGTACGGTTGGCAATACCTGGTGACTCTAATAGAATATCAATTTTCTCTTTATTGTTGCGAATAAGATTGAAAGCTTTTGAATTGGTGAATTTGGCAGCCGCCAATAAAATATGGACATTTTCTTTTTTGAATAGTTCATCCGTGCCCAATGAATTTGCTAAGGTATTTTCTGCCTTTCGTGCTGTATTTTCATCGTAAGCGATATTTGCTGCTTTCAGCATCTGCTTTGCTGTATAAATATCTTGAGGTCTTTTCTCGAATTTTTTTAACAGCGTGTAATACTGTGTTTCGGGATAAAGGCCATCCATCACATGACCGACAAATTCGGGAGCGTCACTTGCACCGACAATCCGGTGTACCGCTTGCCCATTGGGATTAAAGATAAGAAATGTGGGAAAGGATTGAATATTGTATTCATTGGAAATAGCACGCGCATCGGCATACCATTTTTTGACATTGGCATTGTCGGACTCTGTGGAATCCATTTGTACCCTAACACTAATGAAGTTCTGATTAATTGGCTGCCCCACCTGCTCTAAGGGAAAGATCTCATTGCTCATATATTGGCATGGGCCACACCAGGTTGCAAATAGCTCTACGAAGATAAACTTGTTCTCAGCTTGTGCCCGCTCCTTTATTTGTTTCCAACTCAACCCTTCTACAAATTTCACCCCCTTGGTCTGGGCCTGAGCCAAATTCCCGAATAAAATTGTAAGGCATAATGCGATTATACTTCTCATACTCACTCAACAAAAGATTCATAATTATGTTTAAGTTATTAAATTAATCTGAAAACAAAAACACCTCTGAAGTATTAATTTCAGAGGTGTTTTCGTGGACTGATAAATCGCTTATTTGATATTTATCTTCGATTTTAAATCTTTTGTTAGACCGTCTTTATGTAACATCAAAGAAGTTGTTTTATAACGTACAAATTCTTTTGACGCATATAAATAACCATGATAGTCATTTGTTGTGCCCCAAGAGTTTTTAACGATGTAATACTCTTTTCCGTTTTGATCTTTTACAAGACCTACGATATGCATGCCGTGGTCATCTGTAGTTTGCCAGTTATCGAAAGCTTTTTGTCTTTCTTCCGCTGTTACTTTTAACTCTGGTTTAGGACCAACAAACATTGTTGACTTTTCCTGATCTGTCATTTCCTCGAAAGGTTTTTCTGGCACATAAGCTACACCGTTTTTCCAAGAGAAGCCTTTTTCTGATACGTCAGTTGCCCAAGCTACAGTATAACCCTTTTGTAAAGCATTGTCAATGATGTCCGTTAAATCGTTCATCTTAACATTATAGAAACGGTCGAATGACCAGTTGTCAGGAATCAACAATACGAATTGGCTATAGTATGGATGGTCAGTTACCGAAGCAATACCAACGTAATCATCCGGATTGATACCGATTACCTGATCTGCAAAAGTGCGTGGTGTATAAGATTTACCGTTGTAATCAAATTTCTCAGGTACTTCTCCAAGATAAGAATCCATCGCTGCGGTATATGCTTTCTCCCAGTTTGGCGTTAATGTTTTGCCTTTTACTACTGCTCCTAACATCGCATCCAACATATTTGTCATTTCACCAAAGTTGTTACGTGTAGTGCCGTAGTGAAGACCTGTGTAAGCAGATTGCGGCATTGTACCGTATTTACGGAATGAGTTCAAAACATCATGGAATTGACCACCTTCACCCAATGATAATCCACCATGAAGGCGTACATAAGTACGAGCTTTGTCTAAGTACGTATTGCGCGCAGTATAAATTTGGGAGATCTCAACTGGTTTTTTACCCATACGGATCATCTCAGACTCCAGGAAAGAATTACCTGAATAAGACCAACAAGTACCTGATGAACCTTGGTTTTTGATGGATGTATTACCTAGATTGATAACTTCAGTAAATGTAAATCCAGATTTGCTATTGTCATTTTGATTTGCTTTTAGTGCATTGATCAAATTGTCCTGTGCTTGTACTTGGAACGAAGCTGCGAAAAGTGAAGCAGCTAGTACAATCGTTTTATTCCAATTCATTGTTAGTATTTTGTTAATTTAGTGTGGTGCTAAATTAAATAAATTAAATTTAGTAAGGTAAATTCCTATGTAAAATAATTGTTCTTAAAAATCTACTATTTTTTTGCTAATCTTTTGTTGGAGAATAGGATATATAAGAAATGTTAACATCAAATAGAAATGGTCAGAAATTTCTTTCTGACCATGGTGTTTTGTATCGTTTATAATTTAGCGCTGATTACCGGTGTTTTTTGTCGAACGATGACCACCGGTAGCTTTTCAATAATCGCTTAATCGGCCGGTGAAGGCTTTTTTGGAAAAAGCAGTGAAGCAATAATACTCAATGCAAGTATGCTGACAATAACAATCAATGAATGTGTTGTTGTAAAACCTACTTCGGCCAACCAGTGATGCAGCAGCATCTTTAGACCAATGAAGACCAGCAAAAATGCTAAACCTACTTTGAGATATTGGAATTTGTGGATAATATTGACCAAAAGGAAAAACATAGACCGCAATCCAAGTATGGCAAAAATATTGGAGAAAAATACAACATAGGCATCTTTGGTAACCGAGAAAATTGCAGGGATAGAATCCACAGCAAAAATCAAATCCGTAAATTCTATGACCAGTAATACAAGAAATAGTGGCGTCATATATTTCACTCCGTTCTCTACATGGAAGAAGTGCCCGCCATCTAATTTTGGTGTTACCTTAAAGTATCGGGAAGCGAATTTAACAACTGGGTGGTTCTGTGGATCTACTTCTTCTTCCTGGTTACGGTTGATAAACATTTTTACCCCTGTAAAGACCAGAAAAGCACCAAAAACATATAGAATCCAGCCGAATTTAGCAATCAGGGTAGCGCCAAGGAAAATAAATAAAAAACGCATAATGATTGCGCCCAAAATCCCCCATACCAAAACTTTATGGTAATAGCGCTCCGGAATACCAAAAGAAGTGAATAATAATACCATCACAAAGATATTATCTACGGATAAGGCATATTCCACAACATAACCGGTGAGATATTCCAGGCCAAGATTTTTGTTGTAGAGCTCGAGACTCGCCGCTAAATCACCCGGAATGATTTTAATATCGTGGTGGTGTTTGGTAATGATTTCCTGAAGGTGGTCTAAGTCATGGATGTTGTGTAGTTCAAATCCATAGTGACGAAGAAGCCAATAGAAACCCAATGAGAATAAGACCCAGATGGCGCTCATGATGCTAGCCATCTTTAGGCTAACAGGTTTGTCGCCTTTGGAGAATAAGCCTAGATCTATTGCTAGCATAAGTGCAATAAAGATGAGGAATCCGCCAAAAAACATTAATTCGTGACTCATTTTATTTTTTTCTTTCTGTTGTATATTTTACCAGCTGCTCCAACCCCGCTTTGTATTCACTGTCGGGAAAGTCTTCCAAAATCCGGAAAGCGTCTTGTTGGTATTCCAGCATCTTATTTGTAGCGTATTCGAGCCCTCCGCTCTGGCGGACAAAGGCAATGACTTCGGCCACTTTGTGTGCATCCTCATTATGGTTTTTAATCAAATTAATGATCCTACGCTTTTCACTTGAAGTTACTTGATTCAAGGCATAGATTAGCGGTAAGGTCATTTTCTTCTCTTTGATGTCATTGCCGAGCGGTTTGCCGACATCATCTAACCCAAAGTCGAACAAATCGTCCTTAATTTGAAATGCAATTCCGATTTTTTCACCAAATTGATGGAGCTTATCTATTGTTTCCTGATCTGCATTGGAAGAAGCCGATCCACAGGCACAGCAAGACGCAATCAGCGACGCTGTTTTCTTCCGTATGACCTCAAAATAAATAGATTCTTCAATATCCAGTTTACGGGCCTTTTCGATTTGAAGCAATTCACCTTCGCTCATCTGATCCACAGCTTCCGATACAATTTTTAACAAGTGATAATCCTGATGTTTTACAGAAAGGAGCAGGCCTCTAGACAGGAGAAAATCACCCACCAAAACAGCTATTTTATTTTTCCATAATGCATTGATGGAGAAAAAACCTCTGCGTTCATAGGAATTGTCCACCACATCATCATGTACGAGTGAGGCGGTATGCAACAATTCTACGAGAGCAGCTCCTCGGTAAGTGGACTCATTAATTCCGTTGCATATACCAGCAGAAAAGAACACAAACATAGGCCGCATTTGTTTGCCTTTACGTTTGATCAGGTATTGTGTAATACGATCCAACAAGGGGACGGAGCTTTTCATTGAAGCTTTGAATTTTTTTTCAAAAGCCTCAAGTTCGTGGGCAATAGGGCGTTGGATCTCTCTTAATTTTGACATGAATTGGGGTGAAATACCAAAATAGTTAAAGCTTAAAGATAGTGATTTTGTTACAACTCTTCGACTGCTTTCTCAAGATTTTTGTACCATTCTTCACCATAGGTGCGGATGAGAGGATCCTTTAAAAATTTAAATACAGGTACCTGTAATTCTTTGCCAAATGAGCATGCATCTTTACAGATATGCCAACGGTCATAGTGAAGTACATCGAATTCGGGATAATGTGTTGTCCTGATAGGATAGAGGTGACACGACACGGGTTTGCGCCAATGGACTTCGCCAAGTTCGTACGCCTTTTCGATAGCGCATTTTGTAATGCCATTTTCCCAGGTCACATAGGCACATTCTTTATTCCCATCGACACAGGTGGTCGTTAGATCGCCATCAACATCGACAACATACTTCCCTTGCTCTTCAATCGCTTCAATACCTTTCTCGGTCATATAGGGTTTTACTTTGGGATAAATCTCCTCTAATATAGCCTTTTCACTCTCCAATAAAGGGGCGCCTGAATCGCCTTCAATACAACAGATTCCTTTACATTTTGATAAATTACACACAAAGTCATTGTTGATTAGATCTTCGTGCACCAGTACATTTCCTACTTCAATCATTCTAATTATTTTGAGTAGCTTGCTTTTTGTCCCAATTTGTATTTTAATCCACTGGCTTCGAGTAATTCTAATGTTACCGAGCCGATGAGAATATCTACATTGGCTTTGACCGGAATACGGTTGCCATCATTGGTTACCCACAGATAAAGCTTGCTATTTTTTTTAAAGATACGTCCCGGTTTAATCTCAGGACTGAATTTGAGACATTCTAAAGTGCCTAATTCTGTTTTTATTTTTTCTATTCCAATATATTGTATGCCTAAGGTGGCAATCTCATCATTCAAAAAATAAGTCAGCTTAAAAGATTCTCCTGGTTTAACAGTCGACAGATCTAGATTACGGGCAAAATAATAGGAAGAAAGCAAGTCGAAAGTCTGATCTACCTTCGAGTTGAAAGTCCCTTTATTACCTACAACACTATTTGTCTCCTGGTTGAAGCGTACCTTATCATTCCGTCTATATCCTCCTTCACGAATGTTCTCTGTATAATAATACGGTAAAAATGTTTTGCTGTTGATATACGAATTGTATTCATTTCTTACGGTATATATCGCAAAGGCGCCAGCTGTTTTGCCGGCAGCATATAGATGAAAGGAAGGGTTTCCAGCTCCGTCCTTGGTATCCTCAACGGTTAATGTCCCTGTTGCGGCTGAAATAAAGCCATAACGGAGTTTATATTTTAATTTCTCACCACCTTTAAATGCCGATTCTTTTAAATGCGGTAAATCTTGAGCGAAAGCAGTACTTACGATAACGGATAAGTAAAGGAGCAAAGTCGATATAAGTTTCATGTACGTAAGTTTACGAAATTTGTTTGAAAAAGAAATGTTAATTTCATTCAAATAAATTTAACTTTTGGAGTTAATGAGACGTTCATGGACGATGACTTATACTTAATTCTGAGCTGATTTATTTAGGCTGTGTCCGCTTAAATACGGGGACCGTAGAACAGGGTTCACCGTACATAATACTTTTTGCAACCTTACTTAGTTTTACTGTAAACTGTACAAATGTAGACTCTGGAATAAAAGTATCGCCACAACCTTTCACAACGACACGTTGATCCCGAAATTGTTCCATGTCGATCTGTTCAATTGCCGCAGCATACTGAATGCGTAATAACTCTTCTGAATCCCCAAAAATAACTGTCGTTGCATAGGGCTCCAATTTGTTGGCCAATAACATATAAGCCCAAGTCGGAACAATGGCATCGGCAGTACACGTAATGGCGACATGTTTACCCGCGTATTGCGACCAGTCGTGTGTCTTAATGAACTCGCGGAAGTCCTTTTCTTTAAGAATCAAGCCATGGAAGAGATTATCCTTAATATCATATACTACATTGTCTGCCTTAGGATGGTAGTTGGCCAAGTCAACTGTGACTAACCCACTTTGCGCAACTTTGTTGACAATATTTGTTTGAATATCCATATTTACATCAAAAAAAAGCCGGACGATAATTCGTCCGGCTACAAATTTACTTAAAAATCTTTTAAAAGAATTTCACTCTATTGTCAATGATTTCAGCTTTGTCTTGTAATGCGCGGAAAATAGATCCCCAAGCGCGTTGTGCTTTTGCTGCAAGCATTTGTTTCTTTTGCCCGTTGATATCCGAAATAGCGGCAGGATTGGTAAAACCATTTACTTGTACAACATATACACCTGTATTACCTTCAATAGCTTTGGAAGGTTTGTTTGGCTGTAGTCCAAAAACAGTACCAACTACTTTGTTTTCTAATGCAACACCAGGGATAACTGGATTTGCGAAGACAACATTTTCAACGTGAATAGCTGCTTTACCAACTTTTTGTGCAACTTGATCAATAGAAGATGTACCTGCTAAAGCCTTGTCAAATTTATCTTTCAAGATTTTAGCTTTAACCATATTTCTTACTGCAGGTTCAATATCTTTCTTAACAGCATCCAAGGAAAGGGTTCCTTTAGGCTGTATGTCGACCAGGCTTGCTAAGATATAAGAGGTTTCAGTCTCAAATACTTTGTCTGAAATCTCACCTTTTTTCGCTTCGAAAGCCCATTTGATTAAATCACGCGGAGCTTCGGCACCATCTAGTACATTGTCCATCGCTGTTACGCGTGAGGCTGTTTTTGCTTCTAGACCAAGTTTTTTCGCTTCCTGAGCAAAGTTCTGTGCTGTAGCTGCAGATAAGAATGCTGTCGCTTTGCTATGCGCATTGTTCAACGTTTCTTTCCCACTGTTGATCACTTTGTCAATGATGGCAACTTTAGCATATTTTGAACTACCTGATTGTTTCTCAATTTTAATGACATGGACACCATATTGTGATTTTACAACTTTGATATCGCCTGTTTTACTTTCGAAGATGGCTGTCTCAAGATCTGGTGCCATACGGCCTCTTGTTAAAGTACCCAGCTCTCCACCATTCGTTTTGCTCTCTGGATCTTTGCTGAACTGAACGGCCAATGCTGCGAAATTGTCTCCTTTTTGAATCAAACCTTTGATAGAATCTGCTTTCGCCAATGCTTTATCCATTCCACCTTCGGCAGCAGGATCCAATAGGATGTGTGATGCTTTCACAGAGTCAGGGCTTACGATCGTCGAAACAACTTTTGCGATTTCAAATGCATTGTTGTTTAAGAAAGGTCCAACTGTTGTTCCGGCAGCGACATTGAATACAACTGAATCCAATGAAGGACTCAATTGTCCTTTTTTCACATAAGTAAACGGAAATTTGTTGTCTGAATTGATCGAAGCAAATAACGAGTCATCTTTAGCAACGATTAAATCTTGTTTCAATTTGTTGATCGTCTCTTTTACGGCCAATGAATCTTTCGCAAGAGGTTTTGCATCCACCATTACGTATTGAATCGCACGTGTTTCCTCTTGTGTTTTGAACATGTTTTTATGTTCATTATAATATTCTTGGTAATCTGCATCAGTCAATTTAGCATCAGCATCTTTAACAGAAGCGTAATCTAAAAGAATGTATTTGAAGTCTGCAAGTTTATTACGCTCTTGGTATTCTTCGTTTGCTTCCAAAGAAGTAACATATACGCTATTGGAAAGCAATTCGCCATATTTGCTGCTTAAACGCTCATCTCTAACGCCTTTCAGTAGTTCTTCCCATTGTTCAGCCACTTGTTGGTTACCTGATGTGTTCATTTGGGTGATAAAAGCACGCAGTTGACTCGGGTCAAATTGTCCTGTTTGTGGGTTGGTGAAGGCTTGAACGATTTGAGGCGAAGGGTTGTTACCTTGCACTAAATCATTTAATTCGTCTTTACCGACAGTCAAACCAATTTTTTCAATTTCCTTTTTCAAGATCTCTCTTGACAAAAATTGATTCCATACTTGTTGAACAGCGTAGGTCCGCATTTGAGGGGTGACTGCACCGCCCATTTGTTGTTTGAACATTTCCTCTGTTTGTTCAACTTGCTTACTGAACGCAGGATATTCAATTTCAGTTCCGTTGACTTCCCCTACACGATTTTGATGTCTCGCCCAAAAAGGAGCTCCCCCTCGAACGACATCGCCTAGTAAAAATGCTAAAATTGCGATAGCCATAGCCGCGGTCAAGATGACACCAGCTTTGTTACGCAAAAAGCCCATTAATCCCATAGTCTGCTTATTGTGTTTATATTGTGTAAATACTTGTATTTCGTTAATTTATGCATAGCATAGCAAAATGCGGTGCAAGATACAATTTTTATAAAAAAAAAAGGAATATTTTCCTGAATGTAGCAAAACAAATTTGAAAACTATTTGTATAAAGTGGAGTTTTTTGTTCTCTTTTAGTTCAAATGATTCGTTTTGAATAACTTAATCGTATAAATAAACAGTCTGGAGCCATTGTATCAGATCCATAGCTGCTTTTAAACCAAACCGGAATCTGGTTTATGGCCCACGATGAGCTATTTACCTAACGAAGGGAAGAGGTTGTTGTTGGTAATGACCGTATACCCAGTTGCATTGGCTATATTGACATGTTTAAAATCTTTGTCCGAAGTAAATGATGAACCTTGTAAGTTACCGCGATTATCTCGAAAGAATGCCGTAATGGGAACATGATTATAAAAGGTCATGTTGCTGTTGCTATCGGCTTTACTTTCGTCATAGATAATCTCTTCTGTTTTGATGACAGAACCGTCGGCCATCGTTACCACCACATTTTTTGTAAAGGTGGTCGTCTTTTCTTTTTCCCTTCGGATGGCATGGTCGGAAGTGATTCGCTGGGTTTCCTTTAAATTGTCGTCATAAAAGATGATTTTTATGCTTTTTGGAAATTCGTATACTTCGGTGCTATCGTGTTTGATACGCATTTCGGGCGCTGTGAGATTCGCTTTTACCCGTGTGGAATCGCTATAGATAATATCGACATGACGTGAAATGTCGACCGCCTCTTCCTTTTTCATGTTGGCAAGGCGATCCACCTCTTTGAGGTCCGGTTCGCAAGAGGTCAATGAGAGCGCCCCTAGTAAAGATAATATTACTAGGGGCGATATATTTTGGAATATGGATGAAGCAAACGTCTTGCGTACCATCGTATTAATTAATCTAAAGGAGGTTTTCTAAACCAGCGGTCATTTAGGGTAAAGCCAATATTAAAGTTAATATAACGCTCACGTAGGAGGTTATTGCTGATTTTGCCCATTTGGCCAAATTCTGCAGAGAAATTTATTTTAGAGAAGGCCCCTGAAAATTGATTTCTTGCTAATGGCAAACCTACGCCTACAGTAACCGCCATATCGTTGATATTCTGGTCGCTTAAGAAATATTGTGTTTTATTATACCTGAAACCAACTCTATAGTCTACTTGGTTCAAATATTTGAGCGAAGTAACATCTGGTGTAATCTGACCGCCAATGGCTACGCCATAATTCTTTCGTAGTTCGTTTTCACCCGCTCTTGTCTGAAATCTTGACCAATCGGCATATTTAAAATCGGCCCCTACCAACCAGCGGTTATTACGTGCAAGAGTAATACCTACATTGTGTTTCAACGGAAGCGTCAAATGCCTGCTGCTACGGCCAGAAACATAGGTACTATCCAAAGGAATGTTTTGATTGTTTGGATCCGTTGAAGGTGTAATTCTTGTATTAAAAATTGTTGTTCTTTCTTTGATGTCATTATTTAGCGATCCTGAATAACCAACGATCAACGAATATTCTCTATTTAAAGGTTGTTCGTACTGTAATCCATAATCAAAGATAATTCCTTGGATTTCGCGCTTATTTTGTTGTTGCGTATTTAATGCTCCGGATGTAGGCAAAAACTCTACACGGCTATAATCATTTAAGGTTCCAAATAGATAAGACATATTGGCACCAATACTCAGACCTTTTACAATGCGTACACCCCAACCCGCATAGGCTTTAGTTAAACCACCTTCGCCCGTGAATACTTTCGTATAGAGATCAGAATTGACTGTTCCACTTGAAGATGTCCGATAGCCTATATCTGAGTAGGGAAGGATACCCAAGCTGATACCGCCAAATCGTTTCATTGGGAAAGTCATCGTGATGTGGCTAAAGGCAAAGTCAGCAGTATTATCGGATCTGGTCGTCGAATTTAACTGCGTGTAATTCCCGTATAAACCAGCATCAAAGGTTGTAAACTGTGTTGCAGAATAAGATGCAGGGTTGCTTGGGTTGGTATTGTATACACCATTGATTCTCCGGATAGCGGTATTGACACCTCCCATGCCTCTATATTGTGGCAATAAATCTTCACGCATCTGACCAAGTCCAAATTGAGAATAAGGTGATGCGGATGTCGTTTTTTGTGCAAATGCGGTAGTAGAACTAGCTAAAATTCCACCTGCTAACAACAGTTGGAGTGATTTATTTCTTAGAGAGCTTGTAAAGCGTTTCTGCATGGTCAATCTATAAAATTGAGAAACTAATGTTTATTTAGTTTTAGTGAAATTTTCGAGTTATCTGACTCTTATATTAAATGTTCTTTGCTTTTAATCGCATACAAAACTATTCAATTTTTGCGAGCTTGTTAAGCCGATTTTGTTAAAAAAGGTTAAACACTTATTGTACAGTAGTTTAGAAAAACTGAAAGTAGATTATGGTAAGTGTTATGATGGCGTATACGACTTCAAAAAACCATTTCTTTTTGGCATAGGTGAAATAATAAGCCATATAAATAGCGATAGAAGGGGCACAAAGTAAAAAATGGGCCTCCGTTAGTTTTTTATTCCAATAAAAAGAGACGATCGCTAGGCATAACATAAAAAACAACAGTTGAAATGACTTGCGAATATGCACGACACTTTTGAAAAAATTGTCTTTCAATACCAAAAGGAAGAGTATTAACGTAAAGATTACCGGGACGAGTACCAGATAATCGACTAATTGAATGCGAATAGCAGTAGGGAATTTGTAGGTAAACGGCAGCCAAATGGTATAAAACTGCTGCATTTTACCCATCCATAGATAGATAACCGCTAAGATGAAATAAACTGTTGCCAGGCCAAGTAAAGGGGTGATCCACTCACGCCAATTGAAGGGCCTAAAAATGAGTAGGCCTATCCACAATAGGAAGAACATACTCAGAAACGGGAAGTAGATCAGACTTCCTATACCTACAATCATACCGAGATCAAACATTTCGGCTTTAACATCTGTCTGCCGATAGAGGGAGAGCAACTTGCTTAACATCCATATCGAAATAAAATTACAGATCAGGGTCGGGGACAGTACCAAAAATGGTAAAAACAAGCTGGCCAGTGTCATATACATCAAAGCCACCAAGAAACTGGGTTTGCCCAGCAGGTTAAAATGGCTGGTGATGCGATTGAGTATCGTTGCTTGAAAAATCGTCAAGATCAGTGTGATAAAAACATTGGTCGAAGGAGAGAGGTTGATTAAGTTATTTTCTCCTAAAAGATTCCCCAAGGCAGGTTCAAAGATTACAGAATCAAGTTTGTCCGGAAGGTGAAGAAATATGCCTAAACATAAAACAAAACCCACGAGGGATAGAAATAAAATATTGATGGGTGAATAATTTCTAAACTGACTTATAATCATTGTATGCGATCAATAAAATGCTATTTATTCTTTTTTTCCAATTTGCTGATACGGCGATCGAGCAAGAAAAGGAAGAAAGCCAAACCTAAAAAAATGACCAACATGACCAATACAACAACGTAGATTTTACCTTCGCTACGCAATCCAGTCGCCATCTCGACATCATCTTGTGCAAATGTGCTCAAAGTCGATAAGAGTAGTAAGGCGATTGACAATGTTATTTTTTTCATTTGTTTAAAATATTATTCGTGTCGTTTTCATTGTTATACATGACTCGATACACGCTATTTGATTTATGTAATATCCTGTTTTTTATTGATTGGGCTTTACCCGATTTCTCTATGATAGAAATAGAGGATTGTATTAGCCGTTCAATTCTATGCGTTCAAATCTTTCTTTTCGAGCAAACGTACTCTATAGCGGAGTGAACAGATCCAAGCTGCAATCATTGGCCAGCCAATCATCGCTGCATAAAATGTAGGACGTAGCTCGCTGCTCATTTTTAAATCGCCAAAGGCAGCGTTTCCACCACTTCCGGGGTGAAGAGAGTCTGTCATCTTCGGTAGAATATAAAGTAGCACGATGATAATTGGAAATGCAAAGATATTGTACACAGCGGATATTTTTGCTCTTTTTTGCTCTTCTTCCAGCGCATTACGGAGTACCAAATAGGCCAGATACATCAGTGTTGCTATTGCGGAGCCATTAAGCTTCGGATCGTTTGGCCAGGGTTCTCCCCAGGTAATGTTTGCCCAAAGCATGCCTGTGGCAAGTCCAAGAAAACAAAATGTTATTCCGGTATTGACAGCTTCAATGGCCATTAAATCATACTCCTGTTTGCCCGTATTGAGGTATTTAATACTGTAAATAACGGAAACCAAGTACATAACGAACATGGCAGACCACATTGGGACATGAAAATAAACATTTCGTATGCTTTCGTGAAGGATGAATAGGCGGGGAACAGGTCCTAAAAGACCATTGATAATGACCGCACAGATAATCATTACCGCTAATATTTTCCACCATTTTTTTCTCATGGATAAATTGAATTTAGTTTGTTCTCAATTCTGACACTTAATCTCGCCAAAGGTACGGAAATAACAACAAAGAAATAGTGATGGTGATTACATTAATTGCAAGTAATACGATTATTTCTTTGCTGCTGGTAGCCCTTTCCAGGCCTTCTATTGCATTGCGAGACAGCTTGATTAATACGATTAACAGCGGGATAATGGCGGGGAAACTCAAGATGGCCATTAGGGTGCTATTGTTGCCTGCTTTGGAGCTGATCCCCGAGATCATGGTAAAAACAGTAGCAAAACTTATGCTGCCCAAGATGACCGAAATGAAGTAAAGGGTTGGATCACCGACAGGGTTTCTGAATATCGTCGAATAGACAAAATAGGCAATGACCGCCAGCAGGGTCATCATCATCATATTGTAAATGACTTTCGCTAAAATGATTGCTCTGGGATCGACCAGTGAATAATAGTAAAGTTGCCGGTTTGGGTTTTCTTGGACGAAGCTTTTGTTGATTGCATTGATCGAAGCGAAGAGCATAATGATCCAGAATAATGCATTCCAAGTAGCCGTATCAACTGATTTGAACGCTTGATAGCAAACGAAAACAGTTGATACGACATATAGTAGAATTCCGTTAATAGCATATTTTGAACGCCATTCCAGAATGATGTCTTTAAGAATTAAAGTTTTTACCTGTTGCAGCAAAGTCATATGCAGCAAAGATACAAATGTATTTTGACCACGAGAGTGACCAAAACCATCAATTCTTAAAAAAGCTGTTTTTTTACTTATGCGTTAGAAATTTTGGATTTTGCAGCATCAGTTGTATTGTCGATTTTGCTTGCCAAATTTTGAGCGGCATTATTGGCGTGGTCCAAAGCTTCTCTGCCGGCTTCTTTTGCTTTGTTTTTCAATGCATCTGCATCATCTGAAGCTCTGCTGAACGCTGCTTGTGCCTTTGATTTCAAATGGTCTAGTTCAGCCGAAGCTCTGTTGGCTAGTTTTTGTGCCTTTTTAGCTTCTTTTTTTGAAAGATCTTTCAATGACTTAGTTAAGCTTTTAATGCCATCATTTGCACGATCTAATTGTTTTTTTCCATCATCAGTTCCTAAAAGATACCATGCAGCAGCTCCCGCAGCTAATCCTACCAAAGCAAATGCCACTAATCCATTTTTGCTATTTTTCATAATTCTTCTATTTTGTTATATATTCAAATGATAATCAAGTATGATACCAAATGAACAATCACAGGGTGAATTTGTTTAAAAAGAATCAATAATTAACAAAATTTTACATATCAATTTTCTGCTGCTTTGACTGCAGATTATACAGATGCTGATAGAGACCGCTTTCTTTTTGGAGCAGTTCAAAGTGAGTACCGCTTTCAGATACGATTCCATTTTCGACAACGATAATTTTATCAGCATCAACAATGGTCGATAGTCGGTGTGCAATAATGATCGAGGTGCGTCCACGCATTAATTCCTCCAATGCCTCCTGTACCTGTCTTTCTGACTCTGAGTCTAAGGAAGAGGTGGCTTCGTCCAGAATAAGAATTGCAGGGTCTTTTAAAAGTGCACGGGCAATGGCAATGCGCTGGCGCTGACCACCGGAGAGTTTAACGCCACGTTCACCAACAATGGTGTCATAGCCTTCAGGGAAATTTAAAATAAATTGGTGCGCGTTGGCACGTCTCGCAGCTGCTATAATTTCATCTTCTGTAGCCTCGAGCTTACCATAAGCTATATTTTCACGGATTGTCCCGCCAAATAACAAAACATCCTGTGGTACGATAGCGACCTGGTTGCGGATATCACAAAGCTCAAAATCGGATGCAGGTCTGTCGTCGTAACTTACTTCCCCTTTTTTTGCTGTGTAGAATTGTAGAATCAATGAAGCTATCGTTGATTTCCCGGTTCCACTTGGGCCAACTATAGCGATTTTATCACCCGCATTGGCTGTAAAGTTGATGTCTTTCAGGATTTCAATATCGGGACGGCTTGGGTAGGCAAAGGAAACATGGTTGAAGCTTAGTTTACCGGTCATGGTTTTGTGGACTTCCTTGCAAGTTGGTTTCACATTAAGGTTTTCTTGTGGCTCATCCAAAATTTCCAAAATCCGTTCACTCGCTCCCAAAGAGCGTTGGATATTAGCGTATAGCTCCGGAAAACTACCCATAGAACCTGCTACAAACATCGAATATAGAATATAGGTCGTTAGGTCGCCTACTGTCATTTCATGGATAGAAACTAATGCAGCTCCATACCAAATGACAGCGATCACAGCTCCGAAAATACAGAAGATAATAAAAGAGGCAAAAGCACCTCGGAAGGTAGCTCCTTTGACCGCTAATTTCACGACCGAATCCATCTGATTACTGTAACGGTTGAATTCGAAATATTCATTCACAAAGGCTTTTACATTGCTTATCCCCAACAATGTTTCCTGGACAATACTATTTGACTCGGCCATTTTATCCTGTGCCTGTCTGGATAATTCGCGGATGAATTTTCCGAAAATAATAGCAGCCACAACAATGATCGGTAATATACAAAGGTTCATGAGCGCAAGTTTGGGAGATACCCAAACCAAAAGGAATACACCGAAACAAAGACTAATCAACTGCCTTAAGATTTCAGCCAATGTTGTTGTTAACGTATCCTGAATCTGTGAAAGGTCTGCAGACAAGCGGCTGTTTAATTCCCCGACACGGCGATTGGCGAAAAATTCGATTGGTAATGAAATGAGTTTGAGGTAGGTGTCCTTGCGTAATGCGGATAGCGTACGTTCTGCAATCTCAACAAAAATGCGTATACGAAAAAAAGAGACGACTGATAGAAAAGACAGAATAATAAAGGCAATTCCACCAATATAATAGACGTGTGGTGCAAGCCAGGGATAAGTTTGCTTGCCTTGCGCAGCATCAATCATGGCACCAAGCAAAGCTGGAAAGGCGAGCATGGCCAAACTGGATAATACCAAGAAAAACATGCCGACCCCAAATTTAAACCGATATGGTTTTAAATAGGTCATCAATTTAGATGCTCTCAATAGGAGCTCCTTATTCAATTTTGGTTTTGGTAGATCTTCTTCTTGTTTATTACCGCTGTTGAATCCTCTTGCCATATCCGCTACTTCAAATTTTGTTGCGAGGACAAATGTAAAGAGATTAAAAATATATTGCTATCATACTTTAGTCAATTTTTGAATAGAATCGTACTTTTTCTGATTTAAACAGCAGTTTTAAGTGGCTTGTCGTTGTGCAGATGTCTATTGCTGTGGCGTTTTATCCTAAATTTTGTTGTTTTGAAGCTGTTTGTTGCGCTTTAAATTTATAGAGTACATAGCCTAATACGGCGATAACAAGTAAAGCAATATAGAGGAGGATGTTGCTTAGCGGTAGATTTCCGGATGTTTTCTCTCCCTGTGCCCGCAGTTTTTCGTTTTCTTTTTGAAGTTTACTTATGGTACCTATATAGGCTGATACCTGCTTGTCGTAATCTGTTGCCAATTGTTGGTATTTATCTTTTTCAAAATCTTTGATTTTCAATAGTTTTTGGGTTTCCAGGAAAATGTTGTTATCTGTGATGACGATATCTTTAAGGATATCGATGCTCTTTTGCATGTCACCTTTTGATTTGAAAAGACCAAAAAGTCCTGTTTTTTGTGTGAGGCTCGTGTCATAAGCCCCGAATTTCTGTTGACGGGCATCGAGTAGGTCATTTACACGGCTTCGTTGTACCTCAAAAGAGCTGGAGTCTGGGTTGTTTTGCGACTTGGCCTGTCCAAAGAAGCAAAAAAGAACGGTGATTGAAAGAAGGAATCTTAAAAATTTCATCATGTATTTGGACGATCTATTTATCAAATGTTTAGTTTAAACTAACGTTCATGGTAAAATTTTATTTTGCCATAAAGCTACAGCTACAAGTTTAGCCCTACGATCAGTTTGACCAAGGAAAAAAATTGGAGCGAAAGCATTACAGATGAATTTATGAAATTAATCTTTAAATTCTATACGAATTACATTGGAATCGTCATCGTGAAGTCCGAGTAGCTGGCTTGCATTACCTTTATTGATGGCGATTTCAAGGTAGTTGGAAATACCAAATAAACAAAGTTTCTCGCCTTCTCCGACTTCGTTGTAATGCCAGGAAAGGTTGGTAATGGTTTCATTGCGTTTGAAATAAAGGACAAAATGACGTCCTTTTTGAACTTTATTGAATAGATCTTTCGAGATATTGGTAATGGCATTGCCGAAAGCATCCACATAAATGACGTTGCCTCGGATCATGTCTTTATCAAAGATAGGCTGCAAAGTTACTTTTTCGATGAGCTGTTGCATTGAAGTTCCGATTTCTTTCAGTTTGCCTCCCTTGGCAATATGACAGGCGGATTTAGAAAGGATATCTGCGAGCGGAAAGTGAAGATACCGAAGGTCTTGCATTAAGTTGAGCTCATAGAGTTCCTGTGGTTCATTGCCATTCAGCAATAGACTGAAAATACCATTGTCGGCACCGACGAAATAATGATCGTTGTATTTCATGCCGATATATTTCGACTCTTCATGAAACAGGGTGTTAATTCCGATAATGTGTACGGTTCCTTTAGGAAAATAATGATAAGCGTTACCTAATACAAAGGCCGCCCGAGGGATGTTGAATGCTGGAATTTCGTGGGTAATATCAACAATATTGGCACCGGACAACTGCGATAAAAGACTACCTTTTAACGCGGCTTGATAAAAATCTTTGTGTCCTAAGTCTGTTGTTAATGTAATTACTGCCATTATAATCTAAATCCTAGATCGAATTGCTGTCGAATTCCCTTAAATATACCCTTATATTTATCTAAATAGTGGACAAAATTACTATTTATCAGATGATTTATAAAGCTAATTGGATAACTTATTTTGAATCTGTCTTTTTTCGATTGATATACACAAACATAGCGAAGATTTTATGTATAATGAAATCTTTGTGCCCCTTTGTGGGCTGTCTCCATAAGCTTCTAAATCATCGTCGTTTGTACGCTGTATCTTCTTGGTTGTTTCGTTAGAATACGTTAATTTTGAATAGTATTATACAGGAACGATATTGTGTAATGGCTACAATCTAATTAATTCTAAATAGGATAAAATTTGAACGAATTACTAATTGCATTAGATGGTCTGAATTTGCCCATATTATGGGGAGCAGACAATGAGCACTTCGATTATTTGAAGAAGCAATTCCCAAAACTGCGGATTGTAGCTCGCGGAAGTGAAATGAAGGTGTTGGGAGACGCGAAGGAATTAGATCTGTTTGAGCAATCGTTTAAGGAAGTCATGGCTCATCTGGAGAAATTTAACAACATTACTTTATTGGATTTTGAAAATCTCCTTGGAGCAAGTGCAGGTTCTGCTGTTCAACAAGAAAAAGAACTTGCGGCCAAACATGCAGCCTTTGGATCTGAACCGATCGTGTATGGACCTAATGGTCTTATTGTACGTGCACGTACGGCCAACCAGCGAAAGATGGTGGATAGTATTTCGAAAAATGACATCTTATTTGCTATCGGACCGGCGGGCACAGGAAAGACCTATACGGCGGTTGCATTAGCTGTTCGAGCACTTCGAAATAAAGAAATCAAAAGGATCATTCTAACGAGACCAGCCGTAGAGGCCGGAGAAAATCTCGGTTTTTTACCTGGCGACTTAAAGGAGAAGGTAGATCCCTATTTGAGACCGCTCTACGATGCATTGGACGATATGATTCCAGCAGAGAAGCTAAAAGGTTATCTGGAAAATCGGACCATTGAGGTCGCTCCTTTAGCATTTATGCGTGGGCGAACACTTGACAACTGCTTTGTGATTCTGGACGAAGCTCAGAATGCAACGGATATGCAGCTGAAGATGTTTTTGACACGTATGGGGCCGACGGCAAAATTTATCGTTACAGGTGATATGACACAGGTAGATTTACCGAAAAAAAATCAATCTGGATTGTCTACTTCGATTCGTTTATTGGAGAATATCGAAGGAATAGACATTATCCACCTCAGCGGTGGAGATGTGGTTCGCCATAAATTGGTTCGCCGCATCCTCGAAGCGTATGGTGATATTTAATATTAAAAGACAAATCGAGCCGAGCGAGCTCTTAAATAAATGCGCTGCATTTATGAATGCCATTAAACGCAGTCATAAATGAACAATTACTTACATTTGAATTTTACTTTGAACATGAATGCTATAAAAGAAACAAATTTCAATTTCGAAAATCAGACTGCTTTTTACCGGGGAAAAGTACGTGACGTGTATACGATTGCCGATACTTATTTGGCGATGGTTGCCTCAGATCGTATTTCGGCATTTGATGTGGTACTTCCACGTCCTATACCCTATAAAGGACAGGTGTTGAATCAAATTGCAGCCAAATTTTTAAAGGCTACGGCTGATATTATTCCAAATTGGGTCGTATCTGTTCCGGATCCAAGTGTTACTATCGGTCAAATGTGTGAGCCGTTTAAAGTAGAAATGGTTATTCGGGGTTACTTGTCGGGACACGCTTGGCGTGAATATGCTGCAGGCAAACGTGAAGTATGTGGTGAGGCATTGCCAGAAGGACTGAAAGAAAATGACAAATTGCCTGAGCCAATTATTACACCGACAACAAAGGCTGCTGTTGGACATGATGAAGATATCTCACGTGCCGATATCTTGAAAAAGGGTATCGTAAGCGAGGAAGATTATATTCAATTGGAGCAATATACCAAAGCATTGTTCCAAAGAGGTACTGAAATTGCTGCGCAAAGAGGGCTAATTTTGGTGGATACAAAATATGAGTTTGGAAAAAAAGATGGAAAAATTGTGTTGATCGATGAGATTCATACACCAGATTCTTCCCGTTATTTTTATGCAGAAGGCTATCAGGAACGCCAGGAAAAAGGTGAGTCACAAAAGCAATTGTCGAAGGAGTTTGTTCGCAAATGGTTAATTGAAAACGGCTTCCAAGGGAAAGACGGTCAGGTCGTTCCGGAGATGACCGATGAGATCGTGGCTTCCATTTCTGAACGTTATATTGAGCTATACGAGCATATCGTCGGAGAGAAGTTTGTGTATCCAGATCAGGAAAACGTACTGGAACGTGTGGAAAGAAATGTGGCAAACGCCTTGAAAACGCTAAATTATTAGTACATTGTATCCTCAAACAAAGGAGATAGACTAATGAAGTATACCATTGATAAGCACGATCGCTATATTGTCATAGAACCTCATGTCGATGTGATTGACGCGGATAACGCCGCTAAACTCAAAGGGGAGTTTTTGTTGCGGAATACGATTGGACAACGGAATATTGTTTTGGATATGATCCACGTTAAGCAAACGGACGAGGTAGGTATCCGTTTAGGCGTGCTTGCCCATCGTTTATGTCAGTCTGTTGGTGGCATATTTATTTTGGTTAATCTTTGTCCAACGTTAATGGATATGGTTCGTGTATCGCATTTGGATAAATCGCTGAAAATAGCACCATCATTAAAGGTTGCGGAGGATTTAATCTTTGCGCACGAATTGGAATCTGAGTATCGGGGGACTATTGAGGATTAATATGAAGTTTGAAGTTCTGATATTGGGAAATAGCTCGGCAACGCCGATGTTTGATCGTCATCCGACTAGCCAAGTGTTGAACTTTAATGAGCAATTGTTTTTGATCGACTGTGGAGAAGGCACACAAATGCAACTTAGCCGATACGGCATCAAAAGCAATCGCATAGGACATATATTTATTAGCCATTTGCATGGGGATCATTATTTGGGCTTGGTGGGGCTGCTTTCATCGATGCACCTTGTCGGCCGAAAAAGTGATCTCCATTTGTATGGCCCACCTGCGTTAAAGGAAATTTTAGACGTGCAGTTTTTGCATTCCGAGACTATTTTACGCTATAATCTTGTTTTTCATCCGATTTCACCCGAACAGCCTGGCGTTATTTTTGAAAACAGAACATTAAAAGTAAGTGCTTTTCCATTAAAGCACCGTATCGCCTGCACCGGCTTTCGTTTTGATGAGGGACCCCGCGCGCGAACATTGCTGGGCGATGTCGTGCAGGAATTAAATATACCGACCGCCTATTTTCCGATGATCAAAAAAGGATTTGATTATGTCGATGAAAGCGGTACAGTATATCGTGCAGACGACCTGAGCCTTCCTGCCCCCTTATCGCGCAGTTATGTGTATTGTTCGGATACCGTACGGACGCCAGAATATCTGCCTTATGTGCAAAAGGCTAATCTGATGTATCATGAGTCTACATTCTTGCACGATATGGTTGATCGCGCAAAAGAGACGTTTCACACAACAGCGCTGGAAGCTGGAGAAATCGCCCAGGAAACTCACGCAAAGAAGTTGCTATTAGGTCATTATTCAGCTCGGTACAGAGATTTAAATCCCCTATTGGAAGAAGCGAGAACTGTATTCCCAGACACGGAACTCTCTGTGGAAGGTAGGTGGTTTTCCGTTTAGTTTTTTTGATTTTTCTCTGTATATCCCAGCGATGAGCGGGTAAAGACCAATGAAATAGTGATAAAGGGGAAGTAATCAGGACCACAAAACGAATAGATACCAAAAACTACCAGGTAGAACAAGCTGATAAATGCAACTGAAGATCCAATAGTCGCCTATGAATAATTGCTTATTATATTGCATATGATGAACAATTTATCTAAGTTTACGGCTCTAATTTTTTTATAATGGATAATCCATTCAACTTAAACAACCTACTACGGGAAAATATTAAGAAGCTCGTACCTTATTCATCCGCAAGAGATGAATTTAAAGGGGAGGCATCCATATTGATTGATGCCAATGAAAATCCTTTTGGATCCCCCTTAAACCATGATTACAACCGATATCCAGACCCTCTCCAACATCAAGTTAAAGCAAAACTTTCTAAAATAAAAGGTGTACCATCAGAGCATATCTTTTTGGGAAATGGAAGTGATGAAGCTATTGATATCTTATACCGTGCATTTTGTACCCCTGGTGTTGACAATGTCATATTAGTTCCGCCAACCTACGGGATGTATGAAGTTTCTGCGAACATCAATGATGTTGCTTTCAAAAAAGTAAACCTTACTGCTGATTACCAGCTGGATTTGGATGGTATTGCCAATGCAATAGACGCACATACTAAACTGATTTTTATCTGTTCTCCAAATAATCCAACAGGAAACTCAATCCGTCGCCAGGATATTGAAACGATCTTGAATAATTTTCAGGGGCTTGTTGTTGTCGATGAGGCTTATATTAATTTTTCTGCTGTCAAGTCATTTACGCAAGAACTGGCTGAATACCCCAATCTAGTGGTATTGCAGACTTTGTCTAAAGCTTGGGGGCTTGCGGCGCTACGCCTGGGCATGGCTTTTGCCAGTAAAGAGATTATAGCTGTTTACAATAAAATAAAACCACCATACAACATTAACCAGGCTACACAAGATATTGTATTGGAAGCCTTAGATCAGGTTGATCAAGTCAATGACTGGATCAAGGAGACGGTGGCGGAGCGCGAGAAACTCGTGCGTGAATTGCTTGAACTGGACTATGTGCAGCATATTACACCTTCTGATGCCAACTTTATTTTGGTCAAGATGGAGCAGCCACGTGAAGTTTACGATTATCTAGTTCAATATGGAATTATCGTTAGAGATAGATCCAAAGTCGAATTATGTGAAGGCTGCCTACGGATCACTGTTGGAACGCCTGCCGAAAATCAAATATTGTTAGAAAAACTTAATCAAATCAATAAATAATACTATGCCTGATAACTTAAAACGTGTACTGTTTATAGACCGCGATGGAACATTAATTTTGGAACCTGAAGACGAACAAATCGATTCTTTTGCCAAATTAAAATTCTATCCTGGTGCTTTGCAGTATCTTCCACGTATCGCAAAGGAGCTGGATTTCGAATTGATCTTGGTTTCCAACCAAGATGGTTTAGGAACGTCTTCCCATCCGGAGGAGAATTTCTGGCCAGTCCATCATTTTGTGATTGATACGTTTGCAGGAGAAGGAGTAGTGTTTGCCGAGGAACATATTGATAAAACCTTTCCACACGAGAATGCGGAAACCCGAAAACCGGGAGTTGGTATGCTTGGAGCTTATTTTGATACGTCGAAATACGATTTGAGCCAATCCTTCGTCATCGGGGATCGTGTGAATGATGTTAAATTAGCACAAAATCTCGGTGCAAAGGCAATTTGGCTGCGTGCTAACGATCAATTAGGTGCTTTCGAAAACCTTGCGATAGATTCAACTGTTATAGCTTTAGAGACAACAGATTGGAAGACGGTGTATGAATTTCTTAAATTGGGTACGCGCACTGCCGAACATCATCGTAAAACCAATGAAACGGATATTTTTATTCAGTTGAATTTGGACGGTTCGGGTAAGTCTGATATCGAAACGGGGTTACCGTTTTTCGATCATATGTTAGATCAATTGGCTAGACATGGAGCACTTGATTTGACCATCAAGGCGAAAGGTGATCTTCATATCGACGAACATCATACAATCGAAGATACGGGTATCGCACTGGGTGAGGTCTTTTTGAAGGCTTTAGGGGACAAACGTGGAATTGAGCGCTATTCCTATACGTTGCCAATGGATGATTGTTTGGCTCAGGTTGCATTGGATTTTGGTGGCCGCAACTGGATTGTGTGGGATGCGGAATTTAAACGGGAGAAGATCGGCGATATGCCTACGGAAATGTTTTTCCACTTCTTTAAGTCGTTTTCAGATGCTTCACGATCGAATTTAAACATTAAAGCTGAAGGTGACAATGAGCACCATAAGATCGAAGCGATCTTCAAAGCTTTTGCTAAATCTATCAAGAAAGCGGTAAGACGCGATGCCGACCATATGCAATTGCCAAGTACAAAAGGAGTATTGTAAGATGATAGGAATTATTAATTACGGTGCGGGGAATATTTTCTCTTTGACAGCGGCACTGGATCGTGTTGGGCTTACCTATGGTATGGTCAATACCGCAGATGAGATCGATCAATACGATCGTATCATCATTCCTGGAGTGGGGCATGCTGGCGCAGCAATGGACAAACTACAGGAATCAGGATTGGTGCCTTATATCAAAAAGCTAAAAAAGCCTGTATTGGGGATTTGTGTTGGTATGCAATTACTGACGGCTTTTTCAGAAGAAGGAAATGCCGAAATGTTAAAGCTTTTTCCTTTGAAGACGTTACATTTTGATGCCGAAAAGTCGGGTAAAGTACCACATATGGGCTGGAATAGTGTTTCCGTGCCAGCAAATAGTCCTTTATTTGCACATATTGAAGATCAAACTTATTTTTATTTTGTCCACTCGTACTTTATCGAATTCGATGCGACATATACTGCGGCAAAATGTGTCTATGGACAGCCTTTTTCGGCTGCAATTTCTAAAGACAATTTCTTTGGCGTACAATTTCATCCAGAGAAATCTGGAAAAGCAGGAGAGCAGCTGTTGCTCAATTTTTCAACTATTCAAATTGATTAAAAATATTCGACTATGTATATCATTCCAGCAATAGACGTTTTGGACAAAAAAGTTGTCCGTTTGAGAGAGGGTAACTACAATGACGTTACAACGTATGCGATTAGTTTAGAAGAGCAAATCGAAACCTACCGCGCAAATGGTACGGAACTCGTCCATATCATTGATTTAAATGGTGCAAAAGGAGACTTCAGCAATCAGGCCTATTTATTTGATATCATCCAGAAGACGGATATGAAGATTCAATATGGCGGTGGTGTTAGAAGCATAGAGAAGGTTAAAGAATTGGTAGATGCGGGTGTTTATCGCGTTATTGTCGGAACACAGGCAATTACAAATCCTTCATTCTTGGAGGAACTGGCGACATTGAATGAAGGTAAAGTAAAATATGCAGACCACATTGTTATAGCGATCGACGTATTGGATGAAGTCATCAAATACTCCGGCTGGTTGGAAAGCTCTCCAATCAAATTGATCGAATATATTGATAAATGCTTGGTTTTAGGGTTCTTTAGATTCTTATGTACCGATATTAGTAAAGATGGTAAATTGGGCGGTGCAGGTGTTGAATTGTACCAAAAGTTGTTGAACCATTCTCCGATTATCAAGTTAATTGCTTCTGGCGGGATCAGTTCAATGGACGATATTCAGAAACTTCAGGAACTGGGCAGTGTAGAATCTGTTGTCGTTGGTAAAGCAATCTATGAAAATAGAATCTCGATCGATGAAATCAAAGATTGGAATTTAAAATCGTTAATCAGATTTTAAAATGCTGGCAAAACGTATAATTCCCTGTTTGGATGTTAAGGATGGGCGGACTGTAAAAGGAGTCAATTTTGTGGATCTGCGCGATGCGGGTGATCCCGTTGAATTGGCCTATGAATATTCTCAACAAGGGGCTGATGAACTCGTTTTCCTGGATATTACAGCGACACATGAGGAGCGTAAAACGACAATTGATTTAGTCAAAGCAGTCGCACGTCAAGTGAATATTCCTTTTACAATTGGCGGTGGTATCAATGAAATCAAAGATGCTGACATCCTGTTGAATGCAGGTGCAGATAAAATTTCCATCAATTCCGCGGCGGTACGTAACCCCGATCTTATCAATCAGATGGCTGCAGCTTTTGGTGCACAATTTGTTGTTGTTGCTGTCGATACCCGGTCCACCGACGGTCAGCATTTTGTCCATCTGAGTGGTGGACGCATTAGGACGGAATTGAACACAGCGGATTGGATACTTGAAGCGCAGGAACGTGGAGCGGGAGAGATCCTGCTGACGTCAATGGATCATGACGGAACAAAAAATGGCTTTGATAATGGTTTTTTAAAAACAATAAATGACCGCATTCATATTCCACTGATTGCCTCTGGCGGAGCTGGTAATCAACAGCATTTTGTGGATGTTTTTCAGCAAGCTAACGTAGATGCTGCCCTGGCGGCATCGGTCTTCCATTATGGTGAAATATTGATTCCCGATCTTAAAGCTACTTTGCGTCAAAATGGAATTGTCGTAAGATAGAAAACAAGATTGATCAAGGAGAAGTAAGTCATAAACTTGCTGGATGAAATCCTGAGAAGTTAAAAGAGAGCTCACGGTTCTTCGAAAATAATTAAAAATTGAAATACTAAAATCATGTTAGATTTTGCAAAAAGTGACGGCCTCGTTCCAGTGATTGTGCAGGACTTCCAAACGTTGGAAGTATTGATGTTAGGCTATATGAACGAGAAAGCTTGGGAGAAGACACAAGCAGAGAAACGTGTTACGTTTTTCTCCCGAAGCAAAAATCGCCTTTGGACAAAAGGAGAGGAGAGTGGAAACTTTTTGAATGTAAAAAGCATCCATGTTGATTGTGATAAGGATACTGTTTTGATCAAAGCAGAACCAATGGGGCCTACCTGTCATACAGGGAGCAGAAGCTGTTTCAGTACAGACTTTAACCAAAACTTTCTGTTGGAGTTAGAGCGTATTGTCAACCATCGCTATGAACATCCTTCTGATGAATCTTATGTCAACCGCCTGCGTTCTCGCGGTATCAATAAGATTGCGCAAAAGGTTGGCGAGGAAGCTGTAGAAACAGTAATTGCAGCATTGACAGAAACAGATGCTGATTTTATCAATGAAACTTCAGACTTATTGTTTCATTTGATCGTATTGTTGCGTGAGAAAGGATTTTCTTTGGAAACAATTGCGAAAAACCTCGAGAGCAGACATCAATAGGTATTTGAAGGGACATCTTACTTCGTGCTCCTAGCTCACTTAAAATCGGAAGATGGCAACACCGTTGAACAAAATCCGAAACGGGGAGAAGGCTTTAAGCTAAGATGACAAAATAATCTAAGAAGTGCAGTATATTTGTGGATATACTGCACTTCTTGTTTCTGTCGGCTAACAATACGTATTGCTGTATTGATTTTTACTGGACTCACAGTTCGATCAGTGGAGTCCTACAGCATAAAAACTGGGCGTAAAATATGCGATCCGGCTGGAGAAGGAGTTTTAGCGAAATTACTATGGATATTACATTAAAATCGACATTACCAGGACATCAAAACCCTATTTTTTGTGTAGAGAAGGGTTATTATACGCACACATTTTTTACAGCTGGTAACGATAAGGGCGTTGTCGAATGGGATATTGAGCAGAATGCATTTAAGCGTATTCTCTGCGCAGTAAGTTCATCGGTATACGCTTTACGGTTGATAACGGGTACGCCGATTCTGGCCATAGCCTTGCGCGAGGGCAAGCTACTTTTTGTACATGTAGAAGAGCAAAAGCTTGTAGCAAGCATACAACTGAGCACCAAAGCTATTTTTGCATTGGCTTATATGTCCTGGAAAAATGAGCTTTTGGCGGTAGGTGAAGAGGGGACATTGTATGTCATTGACTTGGCAACTTATAAAAGTATTTACGAGAAGCGTATATCCCCAACAACAATTCGGGCAATTGCAATTGATGAAGGACTTGGACGAATAGCATTGGGCGATAAAGATGGACAGGTTTATATGTTGGACAGTACTGACTTTCATGTTATTACTGATTCAAAATTGCATAGTATGCCCACTACGTCGCTGGCATTTATCCATAATAAATTGCTAAGTGGTGGAAGGGATGCGCAATTGGTGATTTCAGATCCAAATCAATTGACAACTAATTTTTCCTTTGTACCTCATCTTTTTACCGTATACGGAATATATCCCCATCCTGAAGCGCCAATTTTTGCAACTGTCAGTCGCGATAAATCGTTGAAGTTTTGGTCCACAGCCGATTTTGCACTATTGAAAAATATGAGCCGCGAGAAGATGCAAGATGGCCATCATTTATCTGTAAATGCAGGATCATGGTCCGAAAATGGACAATATTTCTTTAGTGTCGGTGACGACAAATTAGTGAAAGTCTGGGAATTTGAAAATAAATAAATGATCAAAAATAGCGCAGCTTATCTATTCGCTGTCTAAAAGCTGTAATACCTGCGTAAGGTATTTCTCATCGACTTCATCAAAACTATTTAATTCACTGCTGTCAACGTCCAGCACACCGATAATCTGTCCCTGTTTAAAAACGGGTAGCACTATTTCGGACCGCGAGAGCGAACTACAGGCAATGTGTCCCGGAAATTGCTCTACATCAGGAACAATCAATGTTTTTTCCTGTGCCCAAGCACCCCCGCATACGCCACGGCCTTTCTTGATACGCGTGCATGCAACGGGGCCCTGAAAAGGGCCTAATACGAGCTCGTCTCCATCAACAAGATAGAAACCAACCCAGAAAAAATTGAATTGTTCTTTCAGTGCAGCAGCGATGTTAGCCAAATTGGCTATTTGATTAGGCTCGCCTTGCAATAGTCCTCCAATCTGAGGAAGTAAATTTTGATATTGTTCTTCTTTGCTACCTTTAGCTATTTGTAAATCCTCTGCCATAAAAATCTATGTAAAAAAATAATCATGCATTTGCTATCAGGATTACAATTGCCAAGCATGTTTTGCCTGTCCGGAAAGCTTCAGGGCATATTGAGTTCCAACCTGCATGAAATGAAAAAGCGCTAATACGCTGTTCAAAGTTAACAGAATATTAGCGCTTTCTTATCAGGCAAATGTTATTATTTCTTGGTGTTGATAATATTCACCCGAATGTAGTTGCTTCTTTTGCCGGAAGGCGTTACAACAACGGCTTTGAAAACACGTTCCTTACTATTAGGAACCGTAATTTTCACTGGACCTGTATATTCTAAATCCAATTCTGAAGGATCGTAGTTGTCCAATGTGTAATAAATTTTGGCTCCTTCAACAGATGGTTTCAAGCCTCTGATCGTATATTCCGAAGCATATACGGTGGTATCTGTTATGCCATATACTTCCGGTACACGATAGAATGTATTGGTTTGGTCAAGTTTAGCCAGCTGATTTGCTGCACGTTGTTCTGAGAAATTTTTCCAGTTCTTTTTCTCTGGCTGTGTCCAGGCAATTTCAGAAAGCGCTAAAACGCGCGGTAACACTGTAAATTCGACTTTATTGGATGATCCAATATACTCTGTCCAAATATTTGCTTGTACACCTAAAACGTGTTTCTTGTTGTTTTCAGCAATTTTGCTAGGCATTGGATCTGACGAATATACTTTGCTCAATGTGGAAAGTCCGCCGATACTTAAAGGTTCTCTGTTTTGATCAGGACCTTGTTTGTGATCAAAATATAGACCATAGCTGTTTGCCGTAATGATCACATCGTGACCTTGATTGGCTGCATCAATTGCGCCTTGATCGCCTCTCCAGCTCATGACAGTCGCATTAGGCGCTAAACCACCCTCTAAGATCTCATCCCATCCAATGATACGTTTACCTTTACTATTGATGTATTTTTCCATACGCTGGATAAAATAGCTCTGTAACTCATGTTCATCTTTGAGGTTGTTGTCTTTGATTCTTTTTTGACAAAATGGACATGTTTTCCATTTTGTTTTTGGACACTCATCACCACCGATGTGGATATATTCGCTAGGGAATAGGGGAATGACTTCATCAATTACATCTTCCAATAATTTGAATGTCTCTTCTTTTCCGGCACAGAAAACATCGTCAAACACTCCCCAAGTCTGAGCAGCTGTGTAAGGTCCTGGCTTTTCACCACAACCCAATTCTGGGTAAGCCGAAAGTGCTGCTAATGCATGTCCTGGCATCTCGATTTCGGGTATAACCGTTACATATTTAGCTTTTGCATAGGCAACCACTTCTTTGATTTGGTCCTGGGTATAGAAACCACCATAAGGTGTATTGTCATAATCGCCATCTGTCTTGTAGTTACCCAGCAGTGTTTGCTTGCGGTAACCGCCAACTTGAGTCAATTTTGGATGTGATTTGATTTCTATACGCCAGCCTTGGTCGTCTGTCAAATGCCAATGAAACGTATTCAATTTGTAAGATGCCAGAATATCAATGTATTTTTTTACAAATTCTACAGGAAAGAAGTGACGGCCAACATCGAGATGTAATCCACGATAGGCAAAACGCGGTTCATCCTGGATTGCAGCTTGTTGAATTTCTATGCTGGCCTTTTTATCTACAGGTAGCAATTGGATCAACGATTGCATACCATAAAATAGACCGGCAGCTTTTCCGCTAATAGTTGCGCGGTCCGAACTTATGTTAAGTTCATATGCTTCCACATTAGTGGATTTTGCGTTTTTGGAGGAGAAATAGATCGTATTGCTGCTCGCTGATTTCACTACTGATAAATTGAGATTGTAGTTGCTTTTTAGGAAATCCTGAAACAGCATTGCAACTTTTTTGTCCTCTTCGCTATCAAAGGCGATTTTGGTGTTAGCGTTGATTTTAAACGTACCATTTTTAATTTGAACCTGTTGCGGTAATGGCACAATGTTCAAGGTAGCATCTTTCTTTTCTTGCGCAAATACTGCTGCTCCTACACTTAGAGCCAGCGCAAGTGAAAATAGTTTCTTCATGCGTGAGATTATAACTGAAATAAGAAGTCCTAAAAATAGGTGAATAAATACGTTTTAGCAAAGAGGAAATGTAACAAATAGGGTATGAAAATACTGCTGAAAGTGTTTTTGGGCACTTAGAAGTAGTTTGGATAATAGCGTCATTGGGGTAGATCAATCGTTTGTTTAGTCTGTTAAAGGGGATATTTTACTTTGGAGAATAGTATCCAAATTTAGGTAAAAAAAATATGCCTTTTAACTGTATTTATCCGTGTTCTACTGAGCAGCTGTTCAGTAGAGCACAACGGAATCTGCTTTTCTGGTAACAGTCCCTCAAGCGCCATTTTGAAGATGGCGATAATTGGTTGATACCAAATTCAAAATAAGGATAATATTTAATCAATTTTTAGACAGTGCTTACTCAGTGCTTATTCAGTCTTCACTGACTGATCACTGAGCAAGCACTGAATAAACAGTGTCAAAATACCACATTTGATCCCTATTTGATGTCCGTTTGCTGTATCTAAAAACCAAAGCGAAAAGAAGGAAAGGGCTCGCCTTTGTAAAGAATAAATCGCTGTTGTGATGCTTCCTTTTTAGCCCTCGATTTATTGCAAAACTGAGGTTCGGGAAATAACAAAGGAACCCGAAGGTTCCTTTATATCTTTTACGCTACAGCATTAGCAGTACGTATCCGTTATCTAATGATTAATATCGGATACGTACTGCTAATGTTTATGCATTAAAGTCGTTTCAATGCTAATTTGATCATATCCTCTACGGAAAGATTGCTTTCGGTCTTTAAAATGGTATTTAACACCTTCTCTGCCGCGACTTTGTTGAATCCGAGCATAACCAGCGCTGATAAAGCTTCTTCTGGCACAGATTGGGATTGGATAGGTGATGCCAAGGCTTCGAAGCCCTGTTTTTTTAATTTATCCTGAAGTTCCAGTATAAGACGTTGTGCTGTTTTAGGGCCGATTCCTTTAATCTTTTGAATTAGGGCAACCTGGCCATTGACGATGGCAGACTGGATCTCATCCGGTGTGTTTGACGATAGGATCATGCGGCCTGTATTGGGGCCAATACCAGAAACAGAGATCAAATTTTCGAATAATTTTTTCTCGCCTTCTGTCGCAAAGCCATAAAGCGTGTGTGAATCTTCCCGAACTTGAAGTGATATAAATAGTTTACAATTTTCCTGATCCTTGATTTGGGAGAAGGTATAGAGAGAGATGTGGACATAATAACCAATCCCACTCACATCGATAACAACATGAGTGGGGGCTTTATATGCTAATTTTCCATTGAAATATTCGTACATAGTATACGAATATAGGAAGATTTTAAGCTATTCTATAAATTTTTAAGATGTGCTTGTACATCGACTACGGCAATGGTAACCATATTGACGATTTCGCGTACAGAGCTGTCCAATTGCAATACGTGAATTGGTTTGTTCATACCCAAAAGGATTGGACCTACAGCCTCAGCTTCACCAACTTCTTGCAATAATTTATAAGCGATATTTCCGGACTCCAAATTAGGAAATACGAGTGTATTCGCAGATTTTCCATTTAAGCAGCTGAAGGGGAAATTTGCTGTCAACATTTCGCTGTTTAAGGCGAAGTTTGCTTGTAAATCACCATCAGCAATAATCTCTGGATGTTGATCGTGTAGGATCTGCGCTGCCGCTCTTACTTTTGTTGGCGTTTTTCCTTCGCTTGAACCAAAATTAGAGTAAGATAGTAATGCAATACGTGGCTGAATGTTCATGCGTTTCACAGCTTTATCCAATAACAGGGTAATGTCTGCTAGTTCTTGTGCTGTAGGGTCTTCATTTACGGTTGTATCACCCATGAAGATTGGTCCTTTTTTTGTTAACATCATATACATACCTGCGACACGGCTGCCTGGTTTAGCACCGATTACATGTAATGCCGGACGGATTGTATTTGCATAATTTTTGGTCATACCGGAAATTAGGGTATCAGCTTCGCCAAATTCCACTAAAGAGGCACCAAAATAGTTGCGGTCGTACATCAACTTACGGGCATCGTATTTCGATATACCACGGCGTTGTCTTTTGATGTAAAGATGCTCAATAAATTTCTTTGAACGCTCCGTTTCGTTGTCGACTTCAGCAACTGGGTCGATAATTTCAAGACCATCCAATTCAAAAGCATATTCTTTGATTAAACGTTCGATTTTATCTCTTCTACCTAAAAGAATTGGAATCGCAATGCCCTCTTCTTTAACAATCTGTGCCGCACGCAACGTTTTGTAATTGTCTGCTTCTGCAAAAACAACACGTTTAGGATCTCTTTTTGCAGCCATAGTCAAATTGCGCATAATCGCATCATCTTTACCAAGACGTTTACGTAGGGCATCGCTGTATTGATCCCAATCTTCGATTACGGTCTTTGCCACACCTGATGCGATGGCAGCTTTTGCAACAGCCATGGAAACTTCAGTGATCAAACGCGGATCGGTAGGTTTTGGAATGATATATTCTTCCGAGAATTTTAAATTGCTCGTGTTATAGGCTTGATTTACTTCTTCTGGAACAGGTTGTTTCGCCAAGTCTGCAATGGCACGCACTGCGGCAATTTTCATTTCCTCGTTAATTGCTGTTGCACGTACATCCAAAGCACCACGGAAGATATATGGGAAACCCAATACATTGTTTACTTGGTTAGGATAATCTGAACGACCTGTACCCATGATAATATCGTTACGTGTTGCCATCGCCAAATCGTAAGCAATCTCAGGATTTGGATTTGCCATCGCCAATACAATTGGGTTTGGAGCCATCGTTAACAACATCTCTGCCGACATGACGTCTGCTGCCGATAAACCGATAAATACATCCGAATCTTTTACAGCATCTGCCAGGGTGCGAATATCGCGATCTGTTGCATATTGTGCTTTCATACTGTCTAGATTTTCTCTATCAGTACGGATTACACCTTTGCTATCCAGCATCACAATATTTTCTTTGCTAGCACCTACTGAAATATACATTGCAGTACACGACATTGCAGCTGCTCCAGCGCCATTGACGACGATTTTTACTTTTGAAATATCTTTACCGATAATTTCACAGGCGTTGATCAATGCTGCACCTGAGATGATTGCTGTACCATGTTGGTCATCGTGCATCACCGGGATGTTCATTTCTTCTTTTAGACGGCGTTCGATTTCAAAACATTCCGGTGCTTTGATATCTTCCAGGTTGATCCCTCCAAAAGTAGGCTCCAATGCTTTGACAATGTTGACAAACTCATCGACATTTTTGGTGTCCACTTCGATGTCAAATACATCAATGTCGGCAAAAATTTTGAATAATAAACCCTTACCTTCCATGACTGGTTTACCAGCTTGGGCGCCGATATCGCCTAAGCCCAATACTGCTGTACCATTACTGATAACAGCAACAAGGTTTCCTTTTGCGGTATATTTATAAGCATCTTCTTTGTTCTCAGCAATAGCCAAACATGGCTCCGCTACACCTGGAGAATATGCTAATGATAAGTCTCTTTGCGAATTTGTTGGTTTGGTCGGAACAACAGCTATTTTACCAGGTCTACCCATTGCGTGGTAGTTTAACGCTGCCTGTTTACGATTAGTGTTACTCATTACGATTTTATTAATTTAAGGCTACAAATCTATCATTCTTTTTGATAATTGGAAATATTTGCCAATATCTTATTATAATTAGACAATAATATGTTACTTCAGGACATCCAACAGTTTAAACATTTGCTGACGCATGCTGGAGGCCGACCCAGCATAGTTGTTAACCAGTAACGTGTAGGTAAATGACTGTCCTGTTTTATTGGTATGTACACCTGTATAACCAAGTACGCCGCCGATTGTTCCACTTTTCATCTTCATATTGTTATAGGTGGGAAGACTTTCATAGAAAGCAGGGTACCAACTTTGTTTTTGTGCATACTGCATAATCTTATTCATCGCGGCTGTGGTCACTCGATTTTGAGGTGATAGTCCCGAACCATCCATACTATTGAGTTCACTGGATTTTATGCCTAATTTGGCGTTCCAATATTTTTGGATATAATAGGCGCCATCGTCGGTACCTGTTTTACCCGCTGTTGTATAAGCTATCGCTTTCAATAGGGCTTCTCCATAGAGATTGATGCTCTTTTGGTTAAACCAGTAGACAATTTTATCTAAGGTTGGAGATAGGTGAATATCCAGGGTTTGTTTTTTTGAAACATCGACTGAATCCATCTTCGTTCCGGTAGCAGGCCGTTCGCTGGCAACAATACCGTTGTTGTTTAAGACTTCGTTTAATTGATAAGCGAGATCATAAGCTGGATCGGGAGAGGAGAGCTCAATTGTTTTCTTGAGATCCTGCCCATAGGAACCACGCACAAATATCTTAGTTGAATAGGGGGCAGCATAGGCGTATACATTGTCGCCGCTTCCTGATTTACCAGTGGTTGTTTCATTGATAATTTCCAGGTAGGGAACTTGGGCTGTATAACTAAGGATCTCCGCTTTGGCGCCAATTTTATTACTTGGGGTAAAATTTATGCCAAAAGCGTTCTCACACCAATTGAGCGAAGAAATCCCCGCGCCGTAGTAGTTACCCATGTCAGTCCAGATCCAGCCACCCGGAAGCTGGTTCCCATTATAAAGCCGATCATCGGCAATGATAGCGCCATTAATACTTTTGATACCGGCATTTTGGATCGCTGTAAGCCACTTATTCAGTATCGTTGTTGCCTGAGTCTCCGGATAGCGAGCGCTGCCAAGGGTAGGGTCGCCCGTACCTGTCACAATAATACTTCCGTTTAACACACCGTTCTCGTCGATTTCACCTGTATAATACAGGGTTGTTTTGAACTGAAAATTCTTACCCAGGAAGTCCAATGCCGTGGCCGAAGTGATTACCTTCATGGTGGACGCGGTTGCTAGTCCGATATTTTCATTTGCTGCGAATACAGTCTGACCTGTTTTTCCATCGAAAACTATCAGTGAGCTCAAACCATTCCTGAGGCTTTCCTGATTTTGAAACTGCGTAAAAGCATCCTGAATTTTACTGCGAAGATCCTGCGCAAATAATGGAGTGGTAACGGTCGTTAACGCGTAAGTAGAAAAAGCAATGGTACTTAGCAGAAATTGGTTCATATATACTATTTTTTTTATCGTCCTAGGGTATATCCCAGTTTATCTTCAATGAGTTTGCAAACACGGTTATCTATATTCGTGCAGGCAATCATGGATATTCCATTGGATTTATCATGATGACTTGAACGCAGCCTATTTTAAGGGAAAAGCGTTCGCTGTACTTCGTTTGTTTTATTTGGCTTAAAGTTAGGCATTCGACCCTAAAAAATCCTAACTTGCATAAAATTGTATAGACGACATGAAGCATATCGAAAAATTAGCTGCCATTCGTGAGGCGATGAAGGTTCAGGGAATCGATGGATATATCATTCCATCTTCAGATCCTCATATTAGTGAATATCTACCGGAACGTTATAAATGCATTGCCTGGGCCTCGGGTTTTACCGGGTCAGCAGGTACGTTGGCAATCACACAAGATTTTGCCGGCCTTTGGACCGATTCTCGCTATTTTGTCCAAGCAGCGGAGCAATTGGCAGGAACAGGTTTTGAATTGGTGAAATTGAAAGTGCAGGGAGCTGCAGAATATGCTGATTGGTTGGGCGAGCAGTTGGGTGCTGGTGCTAAGGTTGCTTTTGATGGCAATCTCGCTTCTTTATTGGTGGCCCAATCTGTTCAGCATACTTTGGAGCCTTTGGAGATTAAAGTAGATGGTCATGTTGACCTGTTGTCACCATTATGGGAAGGACGACCAGAGCTTCCTAAGGCACAGGCCTACCTGCTGGACGAAAATATTACGGGACAGTCAACGGTTTCTAAAATTGAAGCTGTCCGCGCGGAGATGAAAAAGAATAGAACGGAGGCTCATCTGATCTCATCTTTGGATGACCTGGCCTGGTTATTAAACATCCGTGGTCAAGATGTACCTTGTAACCCTGTTGTTTTGGGATTTGTATTGATTACAGCAGAAAAAGCAACGCTTTATATTGAACCTTCGAAGTTGACAACTCAGGCAACGGAAGAACTGAAGGGCTATGGAGTGGATATTGCAGCTTATGAGGATCTCTTTAAGATAGTTCCGACATTGGAGGTTGCATCTATTCTTATCGATCCAAAACGTACCTGTTTTGCTGTTTTCGACAGCGTACCTAAACAGGTTAAAATTGTTGAGAAAATAAACCCTTCGACGAGTTTAAAAGCAATTAAGAATAAGGTTGAAGTTGAAAATAACCGCCATACGTTTGTAAAAGACGGTATAGCGTTGACTCGTTTCTTCAAATGGTTGGAAGAGAATGTCTCCTCTGGTGAGCTTTCTGAATTATCTATTGCTGACAAATTACGTGGATTTCGTGAAAGTCAAGATGGCTTTGTTGACGTCTCATTCACGACTATTGCGGGATATTTGGATCACGGTGCCCTGCCGCATTATTCGGCTAATGAAAAATCGAATTATACACTAGAGCCTAAAGGTTTACTATTGGTCGATTCTGGGGGGCAATATACTACAGGGACAACGGATATTACCAGAGTGGTAACGCTTGGAGGTCTTACGCAGGAGGAAAAAGAGGATTATACCCTTGTGCTCAAGGGAACAATAGAAGGCTCTCAGGCTATCTTCCCTACTGGAACGCGCGGCTATCAGATCGATGCAATTACGCGTCGTCCATTGTGGGAAACATTACGCAATTATGGACATGGTACGGGACATGGTGTCGGTTTCTTCTTGAATGTACACGAAGGTCCACAAGTGTTCAATGCAGCAGCAATAGATGTTGCTGTTGAACCAGGTATGATCACTTCAATAGAGCCTGGATTGTATCGCGTCGGCAAACATGGTATTCGCATTGAGAACCTCGTGTTGACCCGTAAAGCAGGATCTTCCGAATTTGGAGACTTCCTGGACTTTGAGACACTAACAATGTGTTATATCGCAACCGATTTAGTCGAAAAATCCTTATTGGATAAGAAACATATTGCCTGGCTAAATAACTATAATCAGTGGGTATTTGATCAATTATCGACTCATCTTACGGTTGAGGAAAAGAATTGGTTGGCAGACAAGTGTCAGGCGATTTAATCGCTCAAAAAGAATAACGACAGCGGGTGTCCGCTGTCCACAACAATAAGTTGTCAAAATAAAAAGCCCTCCAATAATTAAGTAATAAAGTTTGGGGGGCTTTTTTTTAATCGATTTTTTTCAAAATCTCGTAAATAGATTCTTTTCCAAAAGGTTTCAGAATAAAACCGCTTATAAAAGGATAATTAGCCAGTTGCTCCTGATCGCTTTTGCTCGTAGAGGAGCTGACAATAAAAATCTTGGTTCGTTTGATGAAGTCTGTCCTATTTTCAAGTACATCCATTAACTCCCAACCAGTCATAAATGGCATATTGATATCCACAAAGAGTATGGGTGGCATCAGCGACTGGCAGATGTCATTGTTATCCAAAAAAATCCAATGCATCCAGTGCATTTTTGAAGGAATGAAAGTCAATCTCATAGTCGGTAAATCCCTGTAGCATATGGCCGAAAATAGTACGTAAAATGGCATTATCATCAATGAGAATGATCGTTCTTTTAGTTTCAGGAGTCATGGTCTTTTTGATTAATAATTGTTTTCATCGTGTCAATAAACCTCATCTTTGTCGTTGATTGACATCGCAGTTTTTCTTTTACTCTTTTACTTGTGAGATCACGCTGTCCAGGATCTTAGCAGTTATTTTCTACGAACAGGATTGAACGCTATTTTTTATAGTTGTATCAGCGGATCTTTATATGCTTTTTCTAAAAATTTGACATAAAAGGTACTACCCGAATCGATTTTACTTTGTACATCGATCTTTCCGCCCAATGATTCGATCTGATATCTTATGAGAAACAATCCGACACCTTTAGTCTCAAATCCACGGTGAAAAACCTTTTTGAACATAAACAGCTCAGATTTGTATTTTGGTAGGTTAATACCCAGCCCGTTGTCTTTAACCGTTAATAAGGTTCCTTCTTGTTCCAGATGCGTATGTATTTCGATCCTAGGGGCTCTATCTTTTGCCGTAAATCGGAGTGCATTACTCAGGAGATTGCTTAAGATACTTTCCAGGTAAATCTTAGGATAATAAATATCTTTTACATTGAATTCGATGGAAATAGTCGCATTTTTTTGCTGTATTTCTTCCAGAAATTGCTGTTGCACTTTTTTGAATACATCGAGAAAATTACATTGCTCGTAAATCAGTGAATTGTTTGATTTGATATCAAGTATACCCCCCAAATCATGTAATGTTTCAGTCAGGTTGTCACTGCTAATATCCAGAAGGTTCATAAAATCTGCTTTTATTTTTTCGTCATCCGTTACCTTGATTTCGTCAATAAGCATCTGTATATTACTGAGTGGGCCCTTTAGATCATGAGCGAGGATGTTAGCAAATTCTTCCAGTTGTCGTATTTTGGTTTCAAGATCTATTTTGACTAGATCCGATTCAATCTTTTGCCTCTTTAGAATTTCTATATTCTTTTTTGATTCGGAAATATCCTGCACCTGGACGATCAGAAATTGTGCGGTATTGGCATTATCAAAAACTGCCGCAACCGTTACAGAACACCATACAAAATGTCCTAATTTATGTAAATAGCGTTTTTGAAGCGTAAATGCTTCAATTTCGCCCCTGACAAGTTTTTCTCTAAGTTCAACATCTTTATCTATATCGTCTGGGTGTGTTCGATCAGTAAACTTGGTTGTCGACATTTCTTCATGAGAATAACCAAGAATTTTGGTTAACATGTTATTGGATTCTATGCAGTAACCTTCGAGGCTTGTCAAAGAGATTCCCAGACCAGATAAATAAAATGCTTGATTAAATTTGTGTTCATTGAATTTACTCTTTTCATTGGACTCGACTTGTTTTGTAATGTCGGAAATAACCAGGGCTACCCGGTTCAGCGCCATATGTATAGGTTTTATCTGTAAACGGTACCATTTGTCTTTGTGCTCTTTTAAATTGGATTGAAAATCCATCTTAAGTTCGCGGTCCAATTTTAATGAACTTTGTATTAATTGAAGAGCGGGCACTGCAAGATCAGGTGGGAAAAGCTCCGTGAGGCTCTTATTTAGAAATTCTTCTGGCGTATAGAACAATAGATCCGGATTGTTGGTCCAGTAGTTTTTAAATACTCCAGTATCGGTTACTTCGAATACAAGATCATTCAATGAGGCAACAAGCAATTGAAGTTGGTGTTGTTTATCTTCTAGGACACGATTTTTATTGACCAATTTCGATACATCAATAAATGAGATTGAAAGACCTTTTTTATTGTCTTCTATAGTAAGATGAACATTGAATTGATACCATCTAAACTCTTGATCCTTTTTTCTTCCTAGGATAATTTCATTTTGGTTTTGGTTTTTGGAAAGAGCACTAAAAAATGGCGTTTCTGTAGGCGATAGTTCCGAAAGATCATCTGCTGAGTAAAATGTAATTAAATCATGTAGTTTGTTGGTGGTTGCCGTACTTTCGAGGTCTAAAAGCTCTTGTGCGCGTTTGTTAAACAGTAGAATAGTGCCATCATCGGTGGTCGTGATTAATCCCTCCAACCTTGTATTTACAGTTTGGTCAGAAAGCACAGATAAAGAGTCCCGTTGCAGATGCATTATCTAACAATGTTTAGGGTTAATTTTCTCATTTATAAGCATAAGTGGCCTATCAGCCCCTATTTGCAAAATTGGTAACTTTTACCCCAAAATAATAAATAAATATTAAAATATGTAACTTTTTGTATAAATTACTAGCAAGCAGATTGTTATGTAGGCATAGTAATCTGCCTGCTGGTGTTTTACATGTTCTGTACCGAGGAACGTATGTTTAATTCTTCATTTTTTCGAGCCAAATCCAGTTAAACCAAAGTGGCTGTAGTTCTTTACTTTTAAAGGTTACGATATATTTTCCGGGCTTATCGAATTTAAATTTGCCGATGCGGTTTTCGACAAATTCTTCTGTGTAGTTGTTTTCATTGGGCTCGACCACCATTTTGTTTGTAGGAGCAAAACTTCCTTGCAACCGCTGATTGGCAGTACTGACTTCAAAAACACTGTTTTGTTTATTGGGATTATGTGCTGAAAAATCGAGTGAGTAGACGCCTGCTTCAGGGATGGTTACCTCCCAATCGATCTTCGTATCACCCGTCAGGATCGCATGCGTTGGATTTTTGCCGTTATAGCGTACAATTTTGAGTCCTTGGTTGAGGCTATTGGTTGATTTCAACGAAAAGCCACCAAAGGTTGATTCCGGGATTGTATTTTTGTCCAATTCTAGCGGGCTGTTAAAAGTCAATTTAACTTCTGAAACATAATGATCAGGTTGCGCGTCAGGTAATTGGATATGGATTAGACTGAGACTTTGATCAAATTTTAGCGCCGTAGATACACTTCCGTTCATCAGTGAAACCTGTTCTGGGGTCGATTTGATTCCTGTAATCCGAAGTGTATGATCTAAGGGCCAATTAAAGACGTGCGCATATACGACTGTTTTTTGCCCTTCTTTTTTGGTCGTGAGGTAACCCCAATCGAAATGGTTGTTTTTTAGATCAAGGCCGGTGCTGCCATAGATGCCCTCTCCATAACTGTTTAGCCAATCTCCGACTTCGTGCAGACGACTGACACTTTCGTAGGGAACTGTTCCATTGGCACGTGGCCCGATATTTAAGGTGAAGCCCCCGTTGAGACTTACATTGGAGATCAACGATTGGAAAATTTGACTGGTTGATTTCCATTCATTCTCCTGACCGTTGTAACCCCATGAATGGGCAATCGTCCCAGGGGTTTCCCATGGATGGTTAATGTAATTGCTGCCAAATTGGTTATCTCCTAATGTCTCAAAATCCACGTTCTCCGCATCTGTAGGAAGACCTAGACGTGAATTAATCAAGCAATTAGGCTGTAGTTCACGGATCAGTTTGACAACTTGCAGTAATTCTTCTTTTTTTATGATCGACTTTTGATAAGGGATCCACATGTCGAACCATATCAATGCAATGTCGCCATAGTTGGTCATCAGTTCGCGAAGTTGAGGGATAACTTTCTCCTGCCAATATTGATTGTATTGGGCATCGGTAACATGTCCCGACAGCTCCTGTTGATGATTCCAGCCGTATGGATGTTCCCAGTCAATCCAATGGGAATAGTAAAAACCTAATTTCATGCCGTGCTTTCTACAAGCCTCTGCGATATCTTTGATGACATCCCGATTGGAACCACTCAATTTTGGGAGGCTATAATCACCAACTTTTGTGTCCCAAAGGGCAACACCATCATGATGTTTGGCGGTGATGATGATATATTTCATCCCAGCCTCTTTTGCTAGAAGAACCCATTGCTCAGGATCTATTTTACTCCAGTCGAAACGTTTTGCCAAAGTACCGTACTCTTCTTTGGAAACGCGGTTGCGATATCTTAACCACTCGGCATAGTTATTCATATAACGTAAAGGTTCACCCTTCCACATGCCTTCAGCCGCACTGTATAGTCCCCAATGAATGAACATGCCAAAGCGGGCATCTTTAAACCAAGAGGCTTTTTCAGAAGTTTGTGCAAATAGTTGGGTCGAAATACTGAATAGCAATAATGACAAAATCAGTAGTCGCTTGATTGATGGTATCATAAAGGTTGTTCTGTTTTTTTGACTTACAAGATAGGCAAAAAATCGAACATCAATCCTTAAATTGGATTTTGGAGTGGTTGTAAACTATGGAATGTAGTCGGTGAAAAAGTGAAAACCCCTCGTATTTAAACTAAGGGGTTTCATGTTGTATGAAAACTTTAAAGCGATTATTTCAAGTTATAGGCTTGGATAATCTTTTTAAAAACGGCTGTATTGTTGTAAATGCCAATAAAATTTTGCGCACCTGGTCCGTAAGCAAAGACAGGTACCATAATATTGGTATGGTCATCGCTACTGAAATTGCCTCTAACAGTTCCCTTTTTATAATTGGCATCCAATAGGGAAAGTCCACCAGTTTCGTGATCTGCAGTGACAATGACTAGTGTTTCACCATCTTGGTCCGCAAATTTTAGGGCTTCCCCGACAAGCCGATCAAAGTCATGTTGCTCGGTAACAACATAGGGAAGATCGTTGGCATGGGCTCCATAGTCGATTTGTGCACCCTCGGCCATGATAAAGAAGCCATTTTTATTTTTAGACAAAAGCTGAATCGTTTTTGAGAGGGAATTTTTTAACATTTCTCCTCGTCCATCGAGGATTCTTCTTGTCGCAGAATCAGCTAGGAGCACCAACTGTTTGCCCGATGTCGCTTTTTCAAAGTCGTCTAAATTTTGCTGAAGCTGATACCCTTTTTCGGTCAGTTGCTTTATCAGCGTGTTATCCTTGTTGTTGAGGAAGCTTTCGCGACGGGATCCAACTAAGATATCCACATGGCTATTTTTGAAATCTGCCGCAATTTCCTGTGACATTGTTCGATCGATCTGATGTGCGTAAAATGCAGCCGGAGTGGCATCTGTAATATCTCCCGCACTGATGATACCACTTTTGATCCCGTGTTGAGCAAGTGTGTCGGGAATAGCGCTCAACAATTTACCGTCAGCATCCATGCCAATGTAACGGTTATTGGTTTTATGTCCAGTAGCCAAAGCTGTCCCGCCCGCAGCGGAGTCGGTAAAATCCGAATTGGATGCTTCGGTGCGCGAAAGACCAATATGTTTCATATTGATGATATTGGACTGACCAAAATTGGCACTTAAACCCGCTTGTATTTGAGCCAAGCCCATTCCATCACCAATAAGTAAAATAACGTTCTTAACCTTGCTCGTTGCACCATCATTTTTATAGGTTGGCTGATAGGGAACGTAGGCCTTTGGATTTGCGTATTCGACTTTAGCGTTGTTTAAATAGAAATTCTTAAGCGCAGTAGGATGGTCTGTATTGATCCAGTCTGCCCCCATGTGACCAAGCTCTTTCCAACTATTGGGGCTGTCTTTGGTTGCCCAGAAACGAAAGGGTTTCCCCAATTTATGCGCTTTGTCTATCACAGATTTCATCTTTTCTAGGTCGGGTGGAGTAGGTGTCCCTTTGCCATTCCAGACAGAATACTGCTTAATATCCTGACTGATCATCCCAATATGTTTGAGCTGTGCCGGCGTATAATCTTTTTCCGGCCGGCCATCAAAATAAATCATCGATGGATAATTGTCGAACTTTTCGGGCGGCGGGATTTCACCGCTGACGACAATTTTAATGGCGGAAGGATTTTTCTGCTGGTCGAATATAGATTCGTTGCCCTTCAGATCGGCCAACAATTTAGACAATACCTGTTCGTAATTTTCCTTGATATCAATCACGAGCTGTAAGGTCTGCTCAGGTTTGGCATAAGGTTTATTGCCGTTCTCCTTAAAGAAAGCAATTAAAGGGTCGATGTAAAGTTTTTTTAACGTCTTCCCTGGTTTGATTTCGCTGCTTTCATGGGCGACGTAAAGCTCTCCATTGCGATAGAAGACGTCCGCTTCGATAGAGCCCATTCCAGCATAGTAAGCCTCCAACAGCGGGATTTGCTGTTTGTAATCATTGTGGCTGTGACCTGCATTGGCAGTCAGTTTCTGTTGTGCAGAAACTGACTGAATGCTTAGGCCGGCAAAGAGCAGCCACATTAATTTATTGTTTTTTACCATCCTGCATTCTGTTTAATGACGCCGGAACTGTTGTCGATCTCGCGTTGTGGAACTGCCCAAACATCATGTACTTGCGGATTGAAATTTCTAGCCGGCCAAATTACAGCACCATCGAAATCGTGTAAAGGTTTGGCATATGTAGCTTGCGCATCACCCCATCTGACCAAATCACGGTGACGGTCTGCCCATTCACCAGCAAGCTCATTGCGGCGCTCGCGTTTTAGGTCTACAAGGGTCATTCCGCTTTTTGTTACCAAACCAGCTCGCTTTCTAATCTTATTTAATTCAGTATCACCGGCTCCAGCCCCATTTAAATTAATGGCAGCCTCAGCTTTAGTCAATAATACTTCGGCATAACGCATCAATGGTACATTGAGGTCTGTTGTTCCATTATCGCCATTTGGATTGACATGTGTTGGAATAGGGTCTTTATAAGAAAACGGCTCCATGTATTTCTTGAATTGGTAACTCGATGTAGCGCCACCATCTTTTGTAAATGCACGTTCTGCGCCAAAAAACTGGAATTTGTCCCCAGGTTTCAATATCGTCGCTTCACGGCGTAGATCTCCAGATTCAAAAGAATCATACAGTTCTTTTGTCGGTAGATAATAGCCCCAGCCATTGTAGATTCCCCAGGCCTTGTTGGTGAGCATAACTCCTGGAAGCTTACTTCCCCATCCAGTACCACCGCCATTTGGCGTACAGACCACTGACCAGATATATTCTTTGGACCAGTTGTTGGCAGCTTTAAACACATCGACAAAATTAGGCAGTAAATCATGTTTGCCCGAATTGATCACCATATCTGCATATTTGGCGGCATTTGTATAGTCCTTTTTGTAGAGATATACTTTTGATAAATAGGCCCATGCCGCAGTTTTGTGCGCTTTACCGTAATCTGAGGTATTCATGTCTGAGAAATATGGAAGGTTCTCTGCAGCTTTTAGAAATAAAGAGGCAATGTAATCATAGTTCTCGTTGACATTGTTAGCACGGGGTACGGGTACGGTTGCGTCAGTTTCAGGTTTAACTATCGGAATTCCAGCTTTGTCATTACCATAGTTTGCCGCCAATTGAAAATAAACCAGACCTGCATTGAAATAGGCATCGCCAATGATCTGTTTTTTTCGAGCTTCATCCATGCTTATATTGGGAACATTGATAATAATATCGTTGGCCCTCTTTATAATCGCATAACGCATGCTCCATTGAGATTCTGTATAACCACCACCGATGTAATTGCGGTTGAAGTTTTTAATATTGTCGGCTTCGGGCTTGTTACGTCCTGTCACCATGTCGTCACTGGCATTAATAAACCAAAACATCCCGCGACCGTAATAATCCTCTTCATTGTACTTTTCGTACATCCCGGCTTCTGCTTTGATCGCATCTTGTTCCGTTTTCCAGAAATTCTGTGCGGAGGGAGAACCCTCTGGTGTTATATCTAACTGTTTATTGCACGATGCAAAAAGTGCTACTGCTGCTATTGCAAGGTATTTTATATTCGTTTTCATCGTTTTATTTTTTTTATGGCTGATGAGTATAAATCATCGGCTTTTTTTAGATTAAAAATTGACATTTAAACCAACAATAAAGCTTCGGGCTTGTGGGTAACGTCCCACGTCGAGACCATTGTTATCCATTCCAATTTCTGGGTCAAAACCTGTATATTTCGTAATGGTAAATAGGTTGTTGGCCGTTGCATAAACACGTACGTTGCCCATCTTAAATTTGTTTGCAATTGATTTTGGTAAGGTATAGCCTAATGTAACGTTACGAATGCGGAGGTAGGAACCATTTTCGATGTAAAAATCAGACGCATTGAAATTGCCATTTGCATCTGAAGTGGAGATGATCGGCACTTTACCGTTTGGATTTTCTGGAGACCAGGCGTCCAAAATGCCCGTTAACTTATTGTAAGAAGGTCCACTCGCACTATACGTTGTTCTTTTGATAGCGTTGAAAAGCTTGTTGCCTTGAACGCCCTGAGCAAAAATATTAAAATCAAAATCCTTATAATTCGCATTAAAGCTCAATCCATAGGAGAAATCTGGATATGCACTGCCCGCAAAATAACGATCTTCAGGTCCGATTGAACCATTGCCATCGATATCTACAAATTTGAAATCTCCCGCTTTTGCATTAGGCTGAATTTTTTGTCCATTGGCATTTTTGTAATTATCAGCTTCGGCCTGGCTCTGAAAGATACCATCTGTTTTTAGTACATAGTAGCTGTAGAGCGGTTGACCGACGGTAATAGAGAGTGGGGCTAACTCATTTCTGAAATTAGTACCCACAGCAATGGTGTTCAAGCCCGGTGCTAATTCTTCAACCTTGTTATTTAATTTGGTTAAGGTTGCGTTGATGGAATAAGTAAAGTCGGAATTTTTTGAACTACTGTACGTTAATCCCAGCTCAATTCCTCTGTCTTTGACTAAACCCGCGTTGATCGTTTGACTATTTAAACCTGCTGTACCTGGCAGTGATCTGGTCAGGATCATTTTATTTGTTTCCTTAATAAAGTAATCGGCGACTAAGTTAAAATGGTTGAAAATTCCCAAATCTACACCTATATTGGTCTGCTTACTTTCTGCCCAAGTGAGGTTCTTGTTGGCCAAAATCGTTTGTACGTATCCTTTTTGTAAGGTCGGTGTTTGGCCGAAATAACTTTGTGTCGATGCTAGTAGCGGGTTAACAGCTGCAGCTGACAAACTACCGAGATTACCTAAAATACCATAGCTACCGCGTAATTTTAATTGATCTAACCAGGTTGCTGATTTTAAAAACTCTTCTTTACTGATTACCCATCCTGCTGAAGCAGAAGCGTAGTTTTTAAATCTATTTTCTTTTGTCAACATGGATGAACCATCTCGTCTACCAATCAACGATAGTAAATACTTGTCGTTATAACTGTAGTTTGCTCTTAAGAATAGCGATGATATTGCTGTTGAAGCATAGCCACTTTCCGAAGGTTGAATGGTATTCGCATTTGTTAAATAACGGTATTGTTTGGACTCATCGTCAAAACCTGCTCCGGAAGTATATAGATAGGTATTCTTTGTTTTTTGAAAAGTATAACCACCAGTTAGGTCAAGTTGATGCTTGTCGAAAGAAGTTTTGTAATTTAAAACTTGTTCTGCAAGGATATCATTTGCATCATCAGCTCGTTCAACTAGACTATTGCTCAAAACCGGTTTACCTATTTCAGGACGTCTTGGTGTAAAGCTTTTAAATCGAGCATTCGATTTAGTAATACTTAAATTAGATCTGAATGTTAAGCTTTTTGCCAATTGGATGCTAGCATAAGGATTGACAACAAGGACATTGACCGGATTGTTGATGTCGATGCGCATCAGTTCCGCAACAGGATTAATGATATCACCGTAATCGCCAGGGAATGGACCCGGTAGACCAGCAAAGCTTCCATCTGCATTGTAAGGGGTTCCATTAGTTGGATAATAAATGGCAGAAAGTAGGGCTCCTGTATAGTCACTGCTGGTATTGGCGCCATTTCCATTGGTACTGCTATAGGATAAGTTTTCACCAACTTTCAACCAAGGGGTAAGTTGATGTTCTGAATTTATACGGAAATTATAGCGTTTGGTTTTGGTATTCAATACAATACCCTCGGCGTTGCGGTAATTAAAACTCAGGTAAAAGTTAGACTTTTCGCTACCACCATTAATTGCAGCATTGTAATCCTGTAGTGTCGCGTTTCTAAAAACTTCATCCATCCAGTTTGTTTTGGTGACTAAACCTTCTGGGTATTTGGTCGGATCAAAAGCAGGTAGGATAGTTGTTCCACCATTTTGAGCGGCTGTAGCAGCTACTTGTGCACGTTGTTCGGCGTTTAAAGGCTGTAATTTTCGCCATGCACTTTGTTGACCTAACTTGGCATCAACGCTAATTTGCATCTGTCCTTTTTTTCCTTTTTTAGTGGTGATCAATACCACACCACCGGAAGCTCTCGCTCCATAGATCGCTGCCGATGCGTCTTTAAGGACCGAAATGGATTCGATATCGTTTGGATTGAGCTGTGGGGTGCCTAGGAAAATTGAACCGTCAATAACGTAGAGTACACTTTCGCCATTGATACCACCGGCGCCTCTGATATTGATACGTGGCGTTGCAGTTGGGTCACCACCTTCATTCGTAACAATAACACCTGGTGATTTACCGGCCAATACTTCGCCAACACTGTTGACAGATCTAGACGATAATTTGTCAAGTGATACCAAGCTGACAGCACCTGTTAATGTTTCTTTTTTCTGGGTTCCATATCCCACTACAACAACTTCTGATAAGGTCGAACGCTCTTCGCTTAGCGTTACATTTATAACTTCATTTTCACCAACAGAAACATCTTTAGAATGGAATCCGACCATCGAAAAGGAAAGTACGGCTTGCGGTCCTGCTTCGATACGGAATGCACCTTTTATATCTGTTGTGGTCCCAACCTGCGTACCTACTACTTTTACAGAAACACCCGCAATTGCAGCCCCTGTTGTATCTCTTACAAAACCGGTAACGATTCGGTCTGCCTTGATGTTTGCTTGTGTGTTCAGGATTACATAGTCCTCTTTTTCCACTGCATTGATTCCAAGCTTATTCAAGAGGGAGCGAACGGGTTCAGTTTTAAAGCTGCCGCTTAAGATTGTGTTCCGTTCTTGCAATAGATCGGGATTGTAAACAAAATGAAGGCCCGAAAGACTTTCGATTTTGTGGAGAATCACATCGAGTTTTTCGCCCTTGCTTATTTTGATGTTTACGCTGCTTTTGTCCAAACGTTGGGCCATGCTTGGGGAGGCCATCAATGAACTGCAGAATACTGAAGTAATCGAAAATGCGATGCAGGGATACTTCATGATCCGGTAAAAAGAGAATTCTCTCTTGAATGCAGGTGTTTTCATTTTTTTGTAATAATTAGGTAATGAATTACGCATGGTGACTAAGATGTTTTAGGTAAATTTTTAGACATTATTTGTGGATTTTAAATACTTTATCCTTTTCAATCGTACTGTACTTAAGGTGATGTAGGCTGCAGATAATATCCAGTATTTCTGCTGGATTTTGTGTGCTATTGAATGTGGCTGTTGTTTTTAGAGACCTAAGCGATGTATCCTTTAAGATAATTTCAATGTTGTAGATATATTCCAGTTTTTTTGCGACCTCTTGGAGGTTTGTTCCATCAAACGCTATGGCGACAGCGGTATTTTTTTCTACTACGCTACGCGAAGATTGTGCGGTTTCTTTGCTGTAACGTAAACTCTGGTTTTTGGTTAATATACCCAAGATTTTATCTTGTTGCTGTACCGCAACCTTACCGGTAGCAACAGTGACTTCGACTTGGTCGGAAGCCTGATAGGCTTTTATCCGAAAGGAGGTACCCAATACTTTAACCGCTAGCTTGGATGCAAGCTGTACCTGAAATGGGTGTTGCTCGTCGTGGGCAATATCAAAGAAAGCTTCCCCTTCAGTAAGTGCTATTTCACGGATATTTCCCCTGAATTTACTTGGATAGCTGATTTTTGAAGATGGTTCCATGATAATTTCCGAACCATCTGCCAATACAATCTTTTTATGTTCACCTGCAAGGGTTGTCGTGACGATCTGCGCAGATGGTGCGATAGGTTGATTATTTACTTTCCAATAAAGAAGTCCTATAGAAGCAATCATTAAAATAGCGGCCGCTATTTTGAATACAGGTGAATACAGCAGGGAAGGTCGTTTATTTTCCTTTTCTGAAATACCGGACTGGATATTGGCCAATAATTGTTCGCGCAGTGCTGCCTTGCGTTCCTGCGGAATTTTTTTTGATGCGTTATCCAGTTGGGCGTACCAATCTTCGACTTGTTTAATCTCGGCGGCGCTGGCCTCTCCATTTAAATATTTTTGCAGTAGCTGCTTTGCTTTTTCTTCCATCATTTGAATACATGTCACTTCAAATGGGAATTGGTACTAGTCGAAAATATTAGGAGTATATTAATTTATTGTTAACACTCAAAAAAATGTAGGAACTGCCTAAGAGAGGCTTTTTTTGAGCAGTTTCATGGCCGAGGTAATTTGATTCTTGACGGTTTGTACCGATACATTCAGCTCGCTCGCAATTTCCTTGATTGATTTTTCTTGCTTGCGGCTCATTGTGACGACCAGTCGCATACGTTCGGGAAGCTGCATCAACGCTTCTTCAACTTTTTGCTGCGCATCTTTTAGGATCAGCAGGTCGTCCGCTGAATCCGCATATTGTTGGTTCATTAAAGTCGCTAGTTCGGCTTTGTGTCCATCTTTAACTGTCGTATTCCGAAAATGGTTGATTACTTTGAATTTTACAGCCCCATGTAGATAGGCTGCAAGGCCACCAGATATGATGACCTGTTCACGGTTTTCCCACAGCGAAATGAAGATTTCCTGGGTAATGTCCTGAGCCACATTTTCGTCACCTATTTTCTTAAAAGCTGCATCAAATATGGCTTCCCAATACAGATTAAAAATCTGTTCCATGGCAAAGTGGTCACCTCGCTTTAATGATGCTATCAATAATTCGCTCACAAGATCAGTTTTAATTGGACAAAGCTAATAACTCAGTATTCCTTTAAAGTTAATAAATCTTAAAGAGTATATTTTGTCTGTTATAAATTAATCTTGGCAATTTGAGCTGAAATTGAGCGGTATATTTTTATTCTTTATACTCCTCGCCCGTAGCAATGTCTATAAAATAGTTCTCATTCTGATTGTGCTCATTTTTATGTTGTACCCAACCGTTGGGATTGATGGTCATGTAGCTTTTGTTGCCGATTCGTTGTTTTGTCTTATTGTTGTATAAAGTATAGCGACCATCTTTATGCTCCTGTAATGCGAAGATTTGTCGTTTACCATCTAAGGTTTCAATATGTTCGAAATCGGGGTTTATATCCCAAGTCTTTGCACTTGAATTCCATAGGCCTTTTGTAGGTTCCAGATCACCTCGTTTTACATCAATTAAATAAAGATCTTCTGATGAATCGATGTATTTTATTTTTCCGGTCTTCCAATTCTTTTCCATGGCATTCGAGGTGAGTAACATGTGTTTGTCTGGCCACACCAAATTACCCACCTGATCCAGGATATAGAAATTCGGGGCTTTGATGGTGTCCAATAAGTTGCCATCTTTATCTATATATAGCCAATCATAAGCCCAGATCGCATGATCGTAGTTAAATCTGCCCAGAATAAAATAGGGCGAATTAGTCACCGAATAAACTAAGGATATTTCTTTTAGAAAGGCAATCTGTGTCGCATTGGCTTGTCTAATTTGTTTTGGAAAAGCTTTGTCGTATTGTGGAAAGGCATATATAGTCCCTGTATTATTGTCCTTTAGTAGTTTGGGGATTGTTGGGCTGTAGCGCTCCTGATTGATGGAATCGAGCTGTATGACCTCATTTTTCCAAAGAAGGTCTATTTTGTCAATGCCTGTCAAAGCGGATAAAACCTTTTTTTTGCTTTGAATATCAAGGATGGCAAAACTGTTTGCTGATGCTGGAATATAACGACCGTTTTCCAAGGGCATTTCAATGTGTTCTTCTATTTTCTTAAGTTTTTGATCTTTTAGCAGATACAGGTTTCCATTGAGGATCAGGTGCTTGTCGTCTAAGGGGTAAGTTGCAAGGTTATACTCGTTCTCATCGTAAGGAATATCTTTTTTCAACAGGACCTGATTGCTTTCCAATACCCGTATTTCGAGCTTAACATAAGTAGCTGTTTTCTTGATATAACTGCTTAGGATATTCCAGTTCCATTTCCAGAAGGGCAATTTCTTTTCATATTCCTGACGTTTCATTACGAGAGTCAGCTGTTTGAGGTCTAAGAGCTGTAAATCTGCGTCGGAATAATGTTCGATAAATTCACCTTTGCTGTTAATGATCCCTGTTTGATCCTTTTCATTGGCTACCAGTGCATATCCTGTGGACGTGAACGGCTGAGCCCAATGGAACTCTTGGGATAGCTTCTTATGGAATGCACTGTCGACATAGACAAACTGCTTGTTTTTGGTTTGATAGGGAATCCATTTAACCCGGTCATTTTTTGTGATTATGGCGGATTCCTGTGCACATGCTGTGATACATAGCATAGCTGTTATACTTAGTAATACTGATTTGATCATCCTTTTTTTCTATAAATTGAACCTGTTTGTTTGCAACTCGCATGTTATTGCAATTGCTCTCGTTGATCGAGGCCGAATGCGAATCGTACACGCTCTGAAACGCGTTGGTTTCGAAGCTAAAGTAGTGGAAAACAAGCTTTGGAAAAATAGCCGATTTCAGTGATTATCTTGACGGCAATCAGGAGAGATTTAGTGTAATGAAAGTGAAATGGAATACCGTATATTGTAAGTTATAGCCTGTTGGAATATAATATTAACCGTTGATTGGACAGATGATATCGGGAAGGAGCAGCGCTAATTTTGGGGTTGAGCCGATTAAATTGGTTAATCGGCTCAAATTTCGCTTATTGTTGAGCCGATTAGTGTGATCACTTTTTAGTAACCGGAACCAAAATAACCTCCCCTTTGTTGGTTTGGTACCAGTATTTGTTGCCCCGGTCATCTTCGAAATCATGGTTTACTCGCGACTTGTCAACCTTTCTGAAGCTTTTTACATCAGGGCCATTGAATATTTTATTTCCAATGAAAATGTGGTTCGCGTCTTTTGCTACAGCGAACTTGAGAACCTCGAAGGTTTTCGGATCTGCTTCGGCAAATAATTGTTGCTCGTAATAGACATGATTTTTGTCGCGCGACCAAAGGACTTTTCCATTTGCCCCTTCCAATAGCTCGAAACTTTCGGCATCGACCGCTGCATATTCAAATTGCTTACCCGAGATAATCACCAATTGGTCAATGATTACTGTCTTATCATTAAGGAATTTTATGTTGTTTGATGAAGGAAGTTCGATCTCCAGTATACCGATGTTTTGATAAGGCTCGTAGTAGAGCAGTATTCGGTCATTCAGTAGTAGATAGGCTATATTGAGAGCCTTAACGTTCTCTGTTTTATAGTGGAGCGGAAGAATCGCTTTGTCTGTTACTACGAAAAGCTGATTTTTATCTTTTACAAAATTACTGTTAACTACGTTGAATGAAGCATAGTCGACGTTCAGCGGTTGATACCTATAAAAGTAATGTGCTTTATCTTTAGCTAGTGCTGGAAGTTGATGATATAATGTTGTATAAGTTGCAGGATCTGCTCTTTCGATAATGGTGAGCTGATTTTGGCTACACGTTGAAGTAGGCGAAGCAAAACCTTCAAACTTGAATACATGCTCCTGATCGATTGGAATGTTGTTTTTCAGTTGAAATGTCTTTACATCGACCAGCTCTTGCGGGCATCCCATAAAATAGACGTGATCTTTATCGCGGGCATAGACCTCTTTGATCACAGCAAAACTTGCCAGATCGGCAACCATCTTTCTCGAACCTCGTTCAAAGCCGTTTCCGCCCGGTATAAAATAAATCGCACCGCTCTTTTTGTAGTAATCTTCAGACAAAGGACTCACTTGCTCTTTGCAGGAAAAGAGCAGGCCTATCAAAGCACTTATTATTCCCATTTTTAAGATATTTTTCATACTCGCCAACGTTATACTTTATCGCAATTATTGCTTATTCATTGATGTAACGCACCGCAAAATCGATCCAGTCTGTAATAGATTCATCCAGATAGATATCGGGCTGTATACCTATATTGTCAATCGGATATTGCGGTAAACGGGTAGATCGGTAGGTTGGCAAAAGGAGCTGGTAGTTGTCGCAACCAAATTTGAACTCACGTATAGAGCCATAGTCAAGGGCGCCCATACTCGGGGTTCCCATGATTTTTACTTTTTTGCTCTGGCGGGAACTGAATAAAAAATTCTCCGCTGAACTGGCTACATTTCTATTGGCTAGGATAATGACCTGTTGCGGACTTTTTTTATTAAGGACAATCGTATCTATGATCACCTTCTCGTCACCATACAGTACAAATTTTCCGATATTCTCCCTGTATTCCCGCAGATCTTCGTCAATTCTTTTTACTTCATTCAGAGAATCCTGCTTGATATTCTTGATGGCATAATCACGCAACCCATTGACTAAGGTCTGTGTCGCAAAAAACTCAACACTCATAATCCGGATCGGGTTAGTTAAGATATAGGGCAATAGGGGCTGGTATACATCGTCCGTTCCACCACCATTGTTTCGTACATCTATAATAAGTCCTTTACTGCTTTCGATCTTTTCTTTGTTTTTTTCGATCAGCTCTTTGAAAGGGGCTATGTTTTCGTACCCGAAGCTTGAGATCTTAATATAAAATATATCGGGACTGATCGATTTTGAACTTATTTCCTCTTCTGGTTCTGCCTTTGGGGTTTCGGTACTTGTCTGTGGAGCATTTTTCTTTTTGGAAAGATCATCTAAGACAATGTGTTCATCCTGGAAGAAGTCAAGATATTCCTGCAAAAGTCGCATACAGCTCCCATTTGAAACCAGTAAGCTTTTCTTCGTCAATATATTTTTTTTAGCTTGATACAGGTCCTTATTCTGCTTGGTTTTTTCTGGAAAACCAGGGTACTCGCTCTCTATTTTTACAATTAATTGCTTAAGTGCCTGTGAGCAGTTGCAGGTGGTTTGACCATATATTGGTCGAACAAAGAAAACAAGACAAAAGATGAGGAATAATTTGGTATTGGTCATGGATATCGTTGTTAAAATTAATGCAATTAAAGAAATAGCGTATTTTCTGATAGCTTAATAATTGAATAGCCTAAAAATAGTAGATATATATAATTGATTCGTGAGTTGTTTACAAT
>NZ_DKSP01000046.1:0-10790 GCF_002472745.1 Sphingobacterium sp. UBA7253
GTAAAGGATTCTTCGCATAACATTGATGTTTGGTTTAAAATTGGATAGCAAGATACGATATATTACACTAAACTATACATTGCTTCAGCGGGTACCTCCGAACTTTACACTTTATTTGATTTGGAATAATCTGTTATTCCAAGTTTGTTTCCGGATGGATCGTTAAATTCAACTGCTAAACCTGTCATGATCTCAAATGGCTCGCTTAAAAATACGATCCCTTTTTCCTTAAGCCGTTCATATGTTGTCCTGACATCGGCAACGGTAAACCAAATCGTCGGTTTGGTATGTTGTAATGTACTAAGAATGATTGCAGGTTCATTGTCACCTATCTTGAAAGCCGTCATTCCCTTATCCGAAAAATCGAATTTAGTTTCTAGGCCAAGTAGATTTCCATAAAATTCCTTTGCCTTCTCGAGATTTTCTACGGGTAGAAAGAAATTGTCGTAATCCAATATTAAACTCATTTTGTTCAGGATTTAATTTGCGATAGGTCAATACCAAATGCCGTCAATTGAGATGCTCCAAATTCAGTAATATAGAAATTTTTATCACTAGGATCTACTTTTGCTAACCAGCCTTTTATAATCAGAGCCTCTAGTAAAAGTTGGCCGAGTTTTCCGCCGATATGTTCGTAACATAATTTTGCAGGCTTCATTTTATTGTTATTTTTCATTTTCGTCTCTTATATCAAGTTAATCGTTGATTTATAATTTCTTACCTGTAAAAGTATAAAACTTCAAGTGGAAGCTAAATGACCAAAATCATTGATTCAAGTGGCTATTTGACACAATTCAGCGAGCCAATCTTTGTGAGTAGGAAAACAAAATGTATGCAAATTTGGTATCTAGAGTAGGGATTTTATAATTTATGAGAAAAGAACAGGATAAAGAGCAGCAGGTAAAAAGTTTGTTTGGACGATTTAAAGGTGAATTAAGGGATCCTGCTTATGTAAACGTTGATTTTTTGGTTTTACTCGTGGACATCATCCGGCCAAAGCATGTTCATGTACTTTATCAGGTTGATATTCAATTTTTATTGGGCTTTCTTACAGCAGCACCCGAAGAACTCCAATGTTTTCAACTTTATCTCAAAAGAGTCTTGGCTGAAAAAGATTTTGATCAATTGATTTCTGATACCGGTATAATTAGTTACGCAGATTTTTTTTATGAACTAAAAAAAAGAATCACCGAGCGGTATTTGCCTTTTCAACCACCTAAGTCTACTTTACAATATCTGTTAAATCAGGTTTTTTACAAACCTGGGGATGCGGACTGGGTTGCCGCGATTCCGCAACATCAGTTCGATGAGCTGTTTCGTGTATGTCAATTTGAAACGATTTACGATGACAAAACGGGTTTTGGAATGACCGAAATATTGTATGGGTTGGAACTGTTGGTTCAACGTATTACCGGGCGTGCAATGGAAACAGACGTAAACAAGATGGTACCCGAGTTTCAAAATTTTGATAGCCCATTTATTGCTATTATGCGGGAGTTTACCGAATTGAATGATCGTATTTTACAATCAGAATATAAGTTTATTTCCTCGGATGATCTTTCTTATAAACAAATCTTGGTACTTCATAAGCAATGCGAATCGTATATTGAAACGGCTTTCGATAATTCACATCGTTTTGGAATTTCCATCAAAGTGAATCAATCGCTCTTACGTATGCGGCAACAACTGGAAAGGATCCGAGAAATCTTGTCGTTTTTAGTCATCGATCATGCAGATGAAAAGAGGCAAAAGACGATTGCGCTGGGCACTACACTTATTGGTTATAATTCCCGGAAAAGCAATATTCGCAAATTGGTTGGACAGAGTACACAGCTCTTGGCCTACGAAATTACGCATCATACTGCGCAGACCGGTGAGCATTATATTACCTCAAGTAAACAGGAATATTGGAAAATGTTCCGTTCAGCCTGTGGAGGAGGCCTCATTGTCGGCGTTATGTGCATCGTTAAATTATTGTTAGGTAAGATACACAGCAGTGAATTTGGTCATGCATTTCTTTACAGCATGAATTATGCGATTGGCTTTACGTTTATTTATCTTCTTGGTGCAACTTTGGCAACCAAACAGCCTGCGATGACAGCTTCTGCATTGGTGAACGCTATTGAGCAAGGGATTTCCGAACAGGGGGACAGCAAACATCGTTATTGGAAATTTGCTGAATTGTTTGCCCGATTATTTCGGTCTCAGTTTATTGCCTTTATTGGTAATGTTGTGATGGCTTTTCCGATGAGCCTTTTTCTTGTCTGGGTAATTCAACAATTGTTTCAGGTCAATATTGCGAGCGCCAAGTGGTTACATCTGGTCAATGATCTTAATCCAATAAAAACACCGCTGATCTTGCATGCGTCTATCGCCGGTATTTTTCTATTTCTTTCCGGGATTATTGCCGGCAGTATTTCAAACCGAGACAAACACAACTCTGTGTACTACCGCATTCAAGAACATCCCCTATTGAAAAAAATATTCGGCCAGGCAAAAACAAACAAACTAGCTTCGTTTTATGAAAAAAAATGGGCTGGTATCGTATCCAATATTTGGTTTGGGATCTTTATGGGAACGACAGCTTCCGTTGGACTTTTTTTAGGTTTAAATCTAGATATAAGGCACATTACATTCGCCAGTGGGAATCTGGCATTGGGACTATTTGGTCATGGGATGGAGCTATCTACTGATATATGGATTTGGGGCATTTTAGGGATTGGTATCATAGGATTCTTTAATTTTATGGTCAGCTTTTCCCTTTCCTTACTGTTAGCGTTTCGCTCGAGGAACCTTCCATCAAAAGAATTGATTAAAATGGGAAAGGCGGTTTGGATCTATTTCAAAATAAATCCAAAACTATTTTTCTTTCCACCACAAAAAAATTAAAAATGGGAAGCTTCTTCCAGTGTTAGCTGAGCAATCTTGCTATTTTAAGGTCGGCGCAACACCTATACAGCTAGCAGAAGATGTGGCCCTATCTAGACATTGATATCACCCGAAAGATCAGGTTTATCTTCATCATCTTTTTCTTTCTGCTCGGCTTGCGCTTCCTCCCTGTCATGGGTACGATCATCTTTAATACCCGATTGATTGGTATTGGGATCTCTATCTTCTTTGGAAGTGCCCTCTTGTTGAGCTTCGGATAAGTCTGGGCTTGGCTCCCGTGGATCTGGGTTTGGAATGGCTGCGATGATAAGAACAAGCATGCCAACATGCGTTTCTTTGGTGTTTTTAGATCTGTTCATTTTAACGAGTTTTTTAAAAAAGAACATTTTTTGATCCATTATCGTTGGTTCAAATCATATTTTATTTATTGCCAGTGACAATTTCAACTATACCTTCGAGCGAGGTAAGCTTCAATTGTTGGCCGAAGTAACTCTTGTGCTCATCATCGATGTGTATTTCGTTGCCTTCCCATTCCATCGCCAATCGACTAGCCCGGATAGGTTTTATTTTAAATTCGACGTTGGTTCCATTCAATAGTCCATCGATATAGCTAATAAGTTCCTGGCGTTGATCGACAGTGACAATGATGATATCAAATTGTCCATCTCCAGGGTCAGCGTCAGCAGCAAGAACTAGCCGCGGTCCCATACTTGATATATTCATGATCTCAACAAGTATGCAATCTTTTTCATAATTATTTCCAGCCACTGTGAGTCTTAGTGTGGTAGCTCGGAATGTTTCTACCAGTTTGCGAAGCTGCCTTAGTGCGGTTTTGATTTCATCTTCTGCGCTCAGCTCTTCTGTATTTTTTTTATCCATTTTCTTCATCAGTAAAGGAAATACACCAAAGCCAATGGATTCAATAAAATACAACGGCTTTCTTTCTAGCCCCATAACCATTCCTACATCGAATTTTTTAAGTTGGCAATTTTTCCAGAGATCGATAGCTTTTTCAATGTTCAAAGGAATACCAAGAGAAATAGCAATATTGTTTGCAGTGCCTTGTGGGAGTATGGCGATTGGCCTTTTAAATCGTAGTTTTTTTTCCAATAGCGCCATAATTACCATTCTTATAGTCCCATCACCGCCAGCAAGGGCAATGATGTCTGTCTGCGGGTCGATTTTTTTGACAGCATCTTTTTTGGTTACTACAATGCAATTGTGGCCAAGATCTTCAATCAATTGGCATAGTTCATCTTTGTCTCCGTTTGAGTCATCCCCAGCAGCAGGATTATGTACTAACCTTATGTTTTTGCCATGTTCTTTCATAAAAGCTGAACAAAGCCTGCTTGAGATTGGTTTTCATAGAAAAGGACAGTTATGAATATACTTATTACCAATGATGATGGCATTTATTCACCGGGGATTGCGGCACTGGCAAATGCAGCAAAGGAGTTTGGGACGGTAAAGATTGTTGCGCCCGATGTGGAGCAATCTTCTATGGGACATGCTATTACGCATTCCCGGCCCTTAAGCTACCGACGTGCACCGATAACTTTTGAGGATATTGAAGCGTTTAGGGTAAATGGCACTCCAGCAGACTGTGTGGCGTTGGGTCTACATATGTTTCCCGATACGCAGGTTGTACTTTCGGGTATTAACATGGGACCAAATTTAGGCAATTCCATGTGGCATTCCGGAACTTTGGCTGCGGCAAAGCAGGCGACACTGCTCGGTATTACCGGTATAGCATTGAGCACACCCGTAGGAAAGACCGAGCCGGATTTTGAAGGATTGTATCCGTGGACAACCGATGTGCTGAAGATTTTACTGAAAAATAAAGGCCCTGCTCTCTATAATGTGAATTTTCCAGCCAACCCGGAGGGGCTTTCCTGGACAAGACAATCAGTACGTTTATATGATGGCCGTGTGGTGCCCGGAGAGGATCCTATGGGAAGGAAAAACTATTGGATCACAGTGGTGCCATTAGAACCGGCTGAAAAAGGTACTGATCGCTGGGCAGTAGAACACAATTTGGTTTCTATTACGCCTTTACGTCTTGATCTTACTGCACATGATGAACTTGCAGCAAGGGAGACAGGCGAACATAAATAATAGGTAGTAATAAAAGAAAATACGATGGTAACAGCCGAAAATTTAATACGAAATCTTGGTTTATACTTTACTATTGAACAACTGTAGTTGAATCTATTGGGATCATCAGGTTAAAAGTTATTTTATTGTCCTTTAAATTTACGGCTATTTTTCCCTTATGAATTTTTACTATTTCACTCACAATAAACAATCCTAATCCGAGCCCATTACTATTGACTCCTTTTACAAAAGGTTTAAATAGATCTTTAAGATCCGAATATTGAGGATAGGAGACCTCATTTGTAACACTAAAAATGAAATTTTCTTTTTGAATGAATGCATTTATTTCGATATTTTGAAAAGGATTACCATGTTTTATCGCATTTCCAATTAAATTAGTGAATGCACGCCCCATTTTCTGATGATCACAAGGTACATCAACTGGAAGGTTGATGTTGGCAATTAGTGCTCTGTTATGTAATACTTCAAATTCAGATAAAATTTGCTTGATCAATGCATCCATGCGATAATGATCATTAATTCTAATTAGCTTGTTTTGAAGACGGATACTACTGAAATCTAAAATATCATCTATCACTCCTTTGACGCGTGATGAAGCCTCTTGTATTTTCTTTATTAAGTTTTTTTGGCTTTCATCTTTAATGTTTTCGCCAAGATATTGTGATATCACTTTTACGATGCTGACGGGATTATTTAAGTCGTGAGCCAAGGACGATAAAACAAGTTCTCTGTTTTTGGAATAATTAAGTTCCTGCTCCAATTTTTTCCTCGTATTTCTACGTTCAATAATGGTTTTGAAATCTATTGCAATCAAATCACTGCAAACAGGTAGCAGCGTCTCTAATTTAATTGGGTCGAAGTGTACTGGTTCAGCGTTCATGAAACTCAAGTGCCCAACAATAGAATTATTTTTGTTAATAATTGGGTAAGAGATATAGCTTTTTAAACCGAATTCGTGAAGAACTTGTGTCCATTCGTCGACAGAACACTGCTCGGTATCATCAATGTAAATAGGGGAGAAACCTTTCCTTATTTCCTGATATATTTTAACGTAGTGTTCACTATTTTTATTGACGATCTTCTGAGAATGATAATCGTAAACACACCAATTTCCCCATTTCCGGCCATCTTTCTTGCGTATCATGCCATATCTCATTTTCGTGTGGCCACATAAAGCCTCCAAAATTCTTTGACAGGAGTCGAAGTCGCTCTTCTGTTTATGCATATCGTACCATTGATTTTGATTTAATTGGCTTGGGATCGTCATCTTTATTGCCGGTCGATTGGTTTATTAATAGCTTTGATTTACTGTTGAGGTTGATGCACCTTAGAGTTGTTAAAACCCTTAATTGCACGAAATATAAACACTATCATCGCAAAAAATAAAAGTATATGAATAAAATCTTCAGTTATGAATCCGCCTAAAAAAGTGACAGACCACATGATCACCATACCGATACCTGCCAAATATAATAGATCTTCCATATTAAATACGATTGTTTATTGAAGAACAATATTATCAGCGAATCGTTTCGTAATTTTATAACGCGATAGGAAAAACTACTAAAAAGAAGCTGTGTTAAGTGAACTCAAACGCTTTAAGAAGAATCATCAGGTTTGAAGATATTGAATATTGTTGTTATAAGCAATACTGATGCGCGTAAAATAGGTATAGTAAAGAATATATATAATGGTTATATTAGTTATTATTAAAATTTCTTTTATGAAACGTATAAACCAATTACTCAAGGGGCTTCTTGCCGTCTTCATTTTATTCTTTTTTATCCAGTGTAGCAAAAATTCTGCTGAAAGCAATGAGAAAATAATGATTGTGGGACCGCAGTTGGTTGATTGCGAAGGTGTAAGCCCAATGAAGTGCATGCAGGTCAAGGCGGAAGAATCAGATAACTGGGAATATTTTTATGGAAATATCCAGGGATTTAACTACGAATCAGGATATGAATATGTGATCAAAGTAAAGGTCGAAGAGGTCAGAAATCCTCCTGCTGATGGTTCATCTCAGCAATATACACTGATAACTCAAGTGTCAAAAACAAAAAAGTAATTTGATTATATACTAAGAAAGTCCCTTTTTGAGAAATTGGGACTTTTTTATTTTCTTATCCAGACTGCCAAACGGAAAAGACCTTTATTCCTTTAGGAAAAGGGTAAAAGTGATGAAAACGGATGATACGCTTTTTTTAAACGGAAGGTAATCTACGGAATAAGCTTATGTAAAAGCGATCCCGCAGATGGTTAAACAAAATAAAAATACTTATTTGCTTTCTAGTGCGACTTCCTGTGCTTTATAATAGCTTTCTATTAAAGCTTGATAATTAGGCATCACCAAGGAAAGTGCATGTGCATATTTCGCAGCGTCCGTATGTTTCCAACTTTTTAATATTTCACTAATTACAGCTGTGGTCGTAATGGGAATAACGCCTGCCAACTGTAATCGAGAAATTGTTACTTGTGTTGATAATGGACTCATATCGCCTGAAGCATCAATGACCGCAAAAACTTCATAACCTTCCGAAATTGCTGAAATGGCAGGAAACGCCACACAAACACTTGTTAATACACCTGCAATAACCAATTTTTTCTTACCAGTAGCTTTAACAGCTTCAACAAATGCAGGAGTGTCCCATGCATTTACTTCACCAGTACGTCCGACATATTGTGCATGTGGGGCATTTTCGTGGATTTCTGTCATCAATGGACCATTCGGACCCTTTGGTTCTGAAGCAGTTGTAATAACAGGAATGTTTTCAATAGCGGCGACCTGTGAAAGAGCGACTACATTACTTCTCAATGTAGGTACTTCAATATCTTTTACTGTCTGGAATAGACCACTTTGATGATCGATCAATAAAAACGCTACATCGTCCGCGTTGATTCTTGTTGTAAGTGCCATGACTTTAAGATTTAAAATGTTAATACTAATTTTTTATAATGTCAATGGTTCCGGTATTCATGAAATCTGACCTAGAGGAACCTGTTTTCTTTTGTTTGATAAAGTTAGGGACTGTTGAAGCAGCAAAAAATGGAGTACAACAAGCATAAAACATAATGTACATTAAGATTTATTGCTGCTATTATCATTCTGCATCCTAATGGAATAATCGATGGAGTTATTCGATCGCTTATTATTCTAAATTTTTAGCTTTAAGTATTTCCCAACTTTACTATATTTGCCGCTAATAATAATTAGTCTAAATAGTAATTATGTCTTTTTGCAGAGCAGTATTTCCAGGATAGCAAGGTTTGGAAATAGAAAGACATCAATATGCAGACAGGGCAAATGATTTTTTTAACACCTTAAATACGTGAAAAAAACAACAAGATCTTGGTTTATTACCCAGAATACAATATTGGCTAGTAGTCTATTGGTTTTAAGTTTTTCTATAATTCCAGCAATAAGTTTTTCCATGGAAAAACCGATGACTCTTAAGAAAAATGGTCATGGTCAAGAACCAGGGATAATTAAGGGCAAAGTGAAAAATTCAGTGGGGAAAGGTTTGTCCAATGTGTATATCAATATTGACGGGATAAATAGTACCAAGACTGATAATGAGGGGAATTTTATTTTTTCAAAGATTCCTAAAGGAATTCACTCCATGACCGTAAAGCATATTGGTTTTCAAGAAATCAGATCGCAGATCGCACTGGAAGGGGAAATTCTGGAGCTTCCGGACTTTGTCATGGAACAAACAAGTAATCATTTGAATGAAGTTGTCGTGACGGCGAGCAGATTGGCTGAAAGCATCGACGAAGTACCATCGTCAATTACCTATATCGGAGGTAAGACCTTAGAAGATCAGCGTCTGATAAATGACAACTTACCTAATATCTTAATGCAGAAAGTGCCAAGTATCTCTCCAAGTGAGGAAAGCCAAAACAACTTCATCGCTAAAATACGTGGTCGGAATTTTTTGGTACTTATTGATGGGATTCCTCAATCTACTCCTTTAAGAAATGGCGGAAGAGATATGAAGACGATTGACGCTAGCGCAATTGACCATATTGAAGTCATCAACGGTGCCTCTGCAATGTATGGAAATGGTGCCGCCGGTGGTATAATTAATTACATTACAAAGAAGCCAAAGACAGACAAGAGTTTTCACTCGTCAACCTCTTTAAATAATTCCCTAAGCTTGGTCAAACCAAGTGAAACATATGGGTATAATTTGGCACAAGTATTTTCGGGATCGCAAAACAAGTTTGATTATGTCGTGCAAGGAAAGATTGCGCGAACCGGCGTGGTCCGCAGCTCTGATGGCACCATTGTAAGTCCATTTTATGGTCTGGGCGAGACAAAAAGTTATAATACCTTGGCGAAGATTGGTTATCAGATTAACAATAATCATCGCATTGAATTGATGGGGAACTATTATAGAAGTGTTCAGGATAGTAAATACGTCGGCACTAAGGGGGAGTTTGGAAGTAAACCCGCTATTGGGATCCCTTCAGATACAGTGATTAATGGCGGAACACCTTACAATAAAGCTTTTCATGTAAAGTATGATGGCAACTTTGGTCGGACTTCAGCAAATATGAGTCTTTATTATGAAGATATGAACACGGTATTTGAAACCTACAACCAAAACTATTCTGATCATAAGGGAGCTAGACTAAATTTCAGTACGCCCTTTGATCTATCCAACAACAATAAAGTAACCTTAATTTATGGAGTAGATCTTTTAAAAGATCACACGGTTCAAAAAACGTTGAGCGATGAATTAGTGACACCCGATATGAACATGAAAAGTGGGGCTTTATATCTTCAAAGTAAATTTAATCTCGCCGATTACTGGATAGTGAAAGGTGGTGTGCGGTACGAAAACTTGGATTTTAAGGTAGGGGATCTGACAAAAGCAGGGAAAGTCACTCCGGGAGACAAGAGCAATTCAAATGCATTTGTATTCAATTTGGCAGGAAGGTATAATAAATTGAAATACCTACAGCCCTTTGCTTCATTTTCGCAAGGATATTCTATTGGCGATGTGGGGCTTGTATTGCGAAATGGAGTACCTTTGAGTCAAATCGATCCGAAGCCAGTAGTCGTCAATAACGTTGAGTTGGGTCTAAATGGGACCTATTCTATGTTGAGCTACCAATTGACAGGGTATTATAGCTCCTCCAAAAAAGGCAGTACGTTCGCAGAAACGTCAACACCTGGTAATTATGAATTGATTCAAGTGCCGCAACGTATTTACGGTTTGGAATTTGTTGTCGATATAACTCCTGTTGACTGGTTCAAGTTTGGTACTATACTCGGGTACATGGATGGTAGGCAAGATTTGAAAAATGAGGGAAAGTATAAGGATAAATTGGACAACTCCATTATTTCGCCTTTTAAAATAAATATTAATGCCGATTTCAAATTGACAGATCGGTGGAACGTCTATCTCCAATATTTACATTTGGGTAAACGCGATGTTTTTCAACCTTCTGAATATAATTATGGCAAATACCCGATTTCGGGCTATGGGCTGATGGATTTCCAAACGCGCTATAAATTAAAGAATCTAGCTTTCATTTTTTCAGTTAATAATATCCTAAATAATGATTACTTCCCGCTGCACGCGGAGGTGAGAGGAGCCACCAATGAAGGCCGTTATTATGTAAAAGGAAGCGGGACAATAGCAAATTTAGGTATTCAATTGGATCTGTAATTATTTATCGTAATTTCTATATTGCAACTGGAATAAAATTCATAAAATAGAATTGATTCGAAGGTATTATAAGCTGCTCCCATTAGACGTATAAGAGTTGGATTCATCTGT
>NZ_DKSP01000180.1:0-607 GCF_002472745.1 Sphingobacterium sp. UBA7253
TCCCTTGCGGAGTGGTGCAAATATAGGGAGTTTTCGGGCAGACTTCCAAGCCTTTTGTTTATTATTTTTTAATATTAAAGTTAACTAACTGTAACATTGAACGATTCATTTAAGATAGCTATGCTTTAAACCGTCCTATCAGGTAAAATTAACCAATTAAACGGCCAAGCTGCTTGCTATAAATTTCAGTTCGCCCCCTTCCTTAACAAGCAATTTCACCGCTAAAAAAGCAAGCTAAATATATTTTACGACCTTCTTCAATATCATATAAGGTCGTTATCGAAACAAAAAAGGTCCAGACGAATGTCTGGACCTTCCTATATAAAATAATCGAGTAACGATTAATCTTCTTCTTTCGAAGCCAACAATTGATCGTACTCCTCGCGAGAGCCCACGATTAAATTGCTGTATTGACGGATACCTGTACCAGAAGGGATCAAGTGACCAACAATTACGTTTTCTTTCAAACCTAATAAGTTATCACGTTTACCTGCGATAGCAGCCTCGTTCAACACTTTTGTAGTCTCTTGGAAAGAGGCAGCAGAGATGAACGATTTCGTACCCAATGAAGCTCTGGTAATACCTTGCAACAATGGACTTGAAGTAG